>CAINRS010000001.1 GCA_903852755.1 uncultured Actinomycetes bacterium
ATACCAATGAGGCGAGGCTCTTTGCCGCGCGCCGCCATCGCGGCCGCTGCACTTGGACTGATTCTGGTGGCGTGCTCACCACCGGATACAAACACTGGCGAGCCACCCGGAGAGAAGCTCGCACCTGACGCACCGTTGGAGGCGATCCAGAACGAAACGATCGACGAGGCTCGGCCAGCCGGCGTCGTCTTCGGTCAGAGCTTCGAGGAACGCGCGGACGGGGTCCAAGTCCGATTCAACACCCAGCGATGGGACTACGTCGCTCCGAACGAGGCTGCTCTCATCGCCGCGGCGAATGAACTGCGCAGCCAGGCCGTGGCCGATGGTTGGACGGTGCTGGAGGACTACGTGGATCCCGGCAGGTCGGGCATCTTCACTGCAACGCTCACCAAGGGTGCGATGCGTCTCACGCTCCGCTACGTGACGGTTGCTGGCTTCGACATCGATCCCGACGACGTCAACGAGCTACGGCTCACCGGCGAGATCGTCTACGACCCCTCTAGCGAGGCTGAAGGTGGTGCGTCATGAGGAGCCACAGCATTTCCTCCGCACGCGCCTCACGCAGGCTCCTCGTCTTGAGCGTCGTCACCATGCCACCTGTCTGCCTTGTGAGAGTGGAGCCGAGACAGCGTCATCAGCGTCATCAGCGTCATCGGCTGCGCCAGCACTGGCATCTGGCGATGACGCTCCGACCTGGTTGATCGTCATCAGCGTCACTGCAGCGTCATCGCTCGATGCCGTGTCCTGACTGGCTTGTGACGCTCGTGACGCTGATGACGCTTCGATGCTCGTCGTCTCAACTCGACGCAGTCGCCAGAGTCGCTTGCCTGCTTGTCGTTCCTGCGTGGCGTCGATGCCGACCTGGAGCAGAGCTGGCGCCAGACGCTTCAGCTGGCCTGACAGTCGAGCGCCATCCTTCGGCCAGTGCTTCGACTGCGTCGTCCTGCGCAGCTCGTGCTGGTCGTTTGGCGTCAGGACGTCGAGCAGCTCGCTCGCTGTGCCGAGCCACTCGCTGTGCTTCGCCATGAGCTGCACCACTGCTGCAGCGACTGGATCGCTCTCGATGACGTCGTCGGCGAGCTGGCTGCCAACCGAGCTGTAGTCATCGAACGTCGACCAATCAGTGACCACGTCGAGCGCTGCCAGCAGCCGAGCGAAATCAGCCATGCGTGGCTGCTCGTCGAGTCGCACAGCTGGCAGCTCGTCGAGCACGTCAGCGAGCAGGTCGAACAGGACGCCGAGCACGTCGGCATGGATGGCATCGAACGCTGCAGCCACGTCGGCTTCAGTTCGTCGAGCTGTGCTGTCGATGCGCTCCAGCCGAATCGGCAACATGCGCTCGGCCAGGTCGCCACGCAGCGCGCCGACGTCGATGGTCGTCAGCACGACGCAGCGTCGGAACCTGAGCACGCTCACGTCGCTGTCGCTGTAGAGCATGCGTCGCACCAGCGAGTCGCCAGTGACTGCTCGACACAGAGCGTCGCTGAGCCACTCGCTGATCCGGCTGACGTTGTCCAGCACGACGCACCAGCTGCCTGCTGCCGAGATCGACCATGCGTCCAAATCACGTGGCGACGATCGCAGTGGCGCAGCTGTCGGATCGACGAGCGATGCGACGAGTCGAGCGAAGCTGGATTTGCCTGTGCCTTGCTCGCCATTCAGTGCCAGAACAGCGTGTGGCATCTCCTGGCAGAGCGATGCGAGCAGCCAGCCGACGAGCAGTCGGAACGATGCTTCGTCGACGTTCAGCACAGCGCGCAGCGCATCGAGCGTCGATGCTCGATCAGCGTCCAGGTTCGGCGTCGGCATCGGCAACGTCAGCGCAGTGCGTCTGAACGTCAGTGGCGAACGCGACAGCAGCTCGACTGCGCCTGGTCGGATCGACGCCACTCGACCATCAGCAGTGCCGAGATCGACCAGGACTCCGTCATCGTGCGCAGCGACTCGCACCGGCAGCTCCACAGGATCGAGACGCCACGCCAGCCCTTCGATCACTGCGAGCGCATCAGCTCGAGCTGCAGCGCTCGGCGCACGCTCGTGCTGGTCGAAGAACAGCGCAGCGATGGCAGCGCCGAGCGACGTTCGGCCACCACGCAACTGCAGAGCGACGTTCGGTCCTGAGCGTCTGACGCCGAACGCTTCTCCTGTGTCGGCCACGCCGAGATCGAAGTGCGCGTGGCACAGGTCGACGAGCTGCGACGCTTGAGTGCGCTTGTCCTGCGCAGGATCATCTGCGATCTGCCGCGCCAGCTCGTCGACCACGTCGCCAGCGTCGTCGGCGCTCATGCGCTGCGCCTGCGCTGCTCGGCTGCTCGCTGATGCAGCTCGGCCACCAGGTCACGCACGTGCGTCAACCCGAGCGACCACGCCAGGATCTCGGCTCGACTGTGTGGACCTGGTGCCAGACCTGGCACTGCTGCGCTGTGGACGTAGCAGCCACCATCGAGCCAACAGGTCGCGCTCGACCTGCTCGATGCTCCAGGTCGTCGCCACAGCTCGACTCGTCGACCATCGACTGCAGCGTCCTGCACGTGCGTCCAGTCGCTCGGCCAGATGCGCCGCCACTGCAGCTGGTCGACCAGGTCGAGCACGCCACCACGTCGACCACGCGTCGCAGCAGGCTCGGCCTGCTCAGGCTCCAGCTCTGGCAGACGCTGCGCCACAAACGCTGCCAGGTCGTCGGCGTCGTAGCGCAGCTCGGGTCGCCACAGGTCGTCGACTGACTCGACGAGCACTGGTGGATCGTGCTTGTGATTCCGAGAGCCACTGACACGCAGGATGCGCGCCAGGTCGCCTGTCTGATCGAGATGCCACTGTCGCTGCGCAGCGATGCTCTGGCCGAGTCTCTGCCACTGCAGCGACAGACGCTGCGTCGCGATGCGATAGCTCGACGACGCATCCAGTGGTCGCTCCAGCAGCCACCATGCCTGCCAGCCGCCACCGGTGCGCAGCGCCATCGTCGGCGCTGGCAGCTGGTCGACGATCCAGCGTGCGTCGTCGTCGGTAGGTGGCAGATTCGTCGCAGCGTGCGTCGGACCAGCCACGTCGACGTCGAGCCACAGTCCGACGAGCGCCACGACGTCAGCTCGGCCACCACGCTTGCCGGCATTCTTCAGCTGGCGCAGTCGTGGCCGCGGGATCGCTCCTGGTGCCACGTATAGGTCGTGCGTCGCAGCCAGCTTCGCCACGCGTCCGACTGCGTGCTCGACGTTGTCTGACGCAGCTGCTGACTCCAGACGAACAGTGCCACGCCGGATCGACACGACTGGCAGCGCCAGCTCGTCAGGCAGCCGAGCTGCGAGGAGACGCAGCTGGTGCTCGACCAGGACCACGTCGGCGCTCACCACCACACCAGCGTGGTCGGCTCGTCGTCGCGTTCCACCCTGGAATCTGCGTCCATCAGACGCTGGAAGTGCGACCACATGTGCGTCTGCAGCCAGAGCACACGCGCGATGACTGCTCGGGCGCTGAGCAGCTGGTCAACCAGGGTGCCCAGTTCCCATCGTGCGCCGTCGACTGTGTTCGCAAGCTCGAACAGGTCGTGCGTCGTGCTGGCGTAAGGAACGCCATGCGCGTCGTGCCACCGGTAGTCGAGCTTCACGTCAGGTCGATCGTGACCTTCGAGAGACTTCTGGATCGCCCACTGGACGATCTCGTCAGCCAGTTGATCTGTCAGCGAGTCGCTGAACTCGCCATCGAGCAACCTTCTGATCCGGTCGCGAAAGCTCTCGGCCAGTCCTGTCGGCATCGGCGGCCAGTCCTGGAGTCCATGTGCCTGGTCGGCGCTATCATTCACGTTGGTCCTTTCACCAGCGAGCGTCGCAATGGCCTGCCAGCCGCGGCGCTCGCTGTTGTGTCTGTGGTCTGTTTCGGCCTGCGATGGCCTCGTCAGGTCGAGCGCGTCACTCGACGACGACCACAGCTGGTCGTCAGTCGTCGATGAGCAGCATTCGGCGCAGCTCGGCTGTCGGCACGACGAGTCGTCGTCCGATGCGCAGCGTCGGCAGGTCACCAGTGCGTGCTGCTTGGTAGGCAGCGCTCCTGGAGATCGAGAGCAGCTGTGCTGCCTGCTCGACGCTGACTGTGGCTCCACTGAGTAGGTCTGTCGTTGCGCTCACTGCATGCTCCTGTTCGCACTGGCTGTGTGAGAGCACACTCAACAGCAACACTCGTGCTGAGCGCTACCATTCAGACACTCAGAGTTCGATCCATTGAGAGCAGGTCGAGATGCCGAAGCGACAGCAGATGGAGCTGACGTCGTTCGTCCACAACGCAGCCGATGGCTACGTCATCGACCACGCTCGTGGCGTCGGATACGCCATCGGAGCGAGCATCGTCGTCGCTGGTCGCGACTGGACTGCGCACGTTCGCACTGGAGCCACGAGCGACCTGCAGCTGGCGATGGCGTCGGTCGCTCTGACTGCCAGCGATGGTTCGGCGCTGACGCCAGCACAGCTGCGCTCGATCAGCTGGACGCAGATGCTGGACCTGGTGGCCGATGCATGCGCCATGCCGATGCACGTCGAGCAGGTCGATGGTCGACTGAGTGTGCGAATCAGCTCAGACTCGCTCGCTGACTTCGGAGCGTCTGAGCGCAGCGCTGCAGTTCAGCGCTCACGACGTCGAGCTGGTCTGGCGTCGCACCGTTCCGATGACCTGTCTCTACTGAGACAGCTGCACGACGAAGCAGAGCTGCTCGGCGTCAGTGGTCGGCAGCACGCCATCGCACGCGGGCCCTGGAGCAGAGCGACTGTCGACAGGCTTCGGCGTCAGCTGCGCGAGCACCAGGACGACGTCGACTGAGCGCATCTGCGTACAAAGTGCGTACAAACCAGACGAAACAGGCAGGACAGGCCAGCACGACGCCGACGCCAGATGCCAGTAAACACAACGATTTCGGTACTCAGCGATACTCGGCAACACCTATCTGCATGCGGTTCAAGTCCCCCCTCCGACACCAGGCCTGACGGTCGATCCCGGGGTCCGCGTCATCACCCATCTGACGGGCTGTCACTGGGGTCCCGGTGGGTCGGGAGCGGCTGGCCCCTCGGGTTGGGTGCGACACGTGATCGCACCAGCGTGCGTCCGAGGGGTCTCCCGAGCGTCGGAGCCGTCAATCTGGGGGGGGGTCATCGACTGCCGGAGCAGTTCGAGTGCGCGAGCGCGGATCTGCGACACACGGGTCGGTGTCACCTGCAGCTCCCGGGCCAGCACGCCCGGCGGGACACCTCGGAGGTAGATCGCCTCGATCACCTCGCGGTGGCGGGGCGGGAGCGCCGCGAGCGCTGCAGTCATCTGGTCCAGGAGCTGGCGGTCGAGCACGCGGTCGAACGGGTCCGCCGATTCCGGATCGACCAGCGATCCGGACGGAGCCGAGTCGCCAGTCGCCGATTCGATGTCCGGTGATCGACCTCGTGATCGACGCCACGCTCGTGAACCGGTGATCGTTTGGATGTCCTCACCGAGGTGGTCCGCGATCTCCGGATCCGTGGGGGCCGCAGCGGTGACGGAACGGAGCTCGGACTCCGCAGCTGCGATCCTCCGGTCGAGTTCCACCTGCCGCCTCGGGAGGTGCTCCCACTGGCGGACGCAGTCCAGCATGGCACCGCGCACCCGGTGCTCGGCGAACGTCGTGAAGGTGACGTCGGAGTCGGGGTCGAACCGACTCGCTGCCTGCGCGAGGCCCAGCAGGCCGCTCGAACGGAGTTCGTCGCGCCCGACGGTGCCCGGGACCCGGCCCCAGACGGTGCGGAGCACGCGGTCGACGAGCCACTGGTGCGCGCTGAGCAACTCCTCGCGCCAATCCTCCACAGGAAGCCTTCCCCGATGTCCGGTGCGGTTGACCGCCCCAACCCGGTCGGCCGCTCCCTGCGCCGAGGCTACCGGTGGGCCAGCACTGCGTGGAGTGGGGACCGGTCCCCACCCGGGTGGAGCAGTCGGAGCGACCGGTCACCCTCTGGCGGACCGTCCGGCCGGGCCCGGCGTGCTCCGTCCCGGGTGAGGGAGCCCGGCTCAGCCGGGGGAGGCCGTCGGGGTCAGTTCGAACACGGGGATGTGGCGGTCGGTCCCGGCCTGGTAGGCGTCGTAGTCCGGCCACACCGCAGTGGCCCGTTGCCACCACGCAGCACGCTCGTCGCCCTCGGTCTCCCGGACCTCGAACTCGCGGACCTCGGCACCATCCTGCAGCCGGGCGATCCGATGTGCCCGCAGGTTGTGGACCCACTGCGGATCGGTGGGTGCGCCGCCCATCGATCCGATCACTGCGTAGCGCCCGTCGCCGTCGGTGATCCGCACCAGCGGGGTCTTGCGGACCTTCTGCGACCTCGCTCCCAGGGTCCAGAGGATGATCCACTCGTCGCCGACCACCGGGCTCGGTTCGGAACCCGCTGAACGCTCGTAGAGTTCGACCTCTGCGGCGATCGGCTCCCACGGACTCGGGACGTACTCTGCATCGAACGGGGACACGGCGACCTCCTCGACGGTTGGCTTCCTCGGCGTGGGGCAGCGTAGCGGTCACCGGTGGCGTCGACCGGGCCGAGGAGGTGTCGGCGTACGTCCGGTACGATGCCCACGTGCCTCGCTACGACTTCCGCTGCCGCTCCTGCGGGTCGATCTTCGAGGTGGAGCGGCCGATGGCCCTCGCCTCCGATCCGGCTCGGTGTCCCGATGGTCACGACGACACGGTGAAGCTGCTCGCTGCCGTGTCCGTCGGCGGTCGGGCGGCGCCCGATGCGCCCACGGCGGCTCCCCGAGCAGGGGGTTGCTGCGGTGGCGGCTGCCACTCGCATCCCTAGGCGAGCAGGTGCCCGCGGCGATGCGCGAGCAGTCCGGGAGTGATCATCCGGAATCCGACGGTTCGGGCAGGAGCTATCCGGTCCGGCTCGGGTTCCTGCCGGAGTCGCACGCGATCCCCGATCCGGAGCGACCGGGACGGCGTCGCGCCGGGTCGCGAACGGCCGCTCCCTACGGCGACGACCGGGTCGAGGTCCACGACTGCCCCGCGGTGGACCTCGACCAGTTCGATCCCGGGGGACTCGACCTGCTGTCCGCCGGATTCGACACGGTCGACCTGTCGGCGCTCGAACCGCTGCAACAGGTGTGCGCCCGAGTGCTCGCAGCGGGTCGGATCGACGACGAGGATGCGACGGCTGTTCGATCGGCGCTGCTCGGTGCCGTGCTGCCGACGGGGCACGGCCCCGACCTGGAGGTGCTCTACCTGGCGGACGAGGGGTTCATCATGCGCACCGCCGGTCCCAACGGGCTCCAACTCGTCGGTCCCCGATCGGTCGGCATGAACGGCCACGGTCAGGCGACGTCGGTCCACGTCGACCAGGACGTCGAGGGGACTCCGTTGGCGCAGTTGATGGACGGCCGGGCCCCGTCGCTGTTCGTCCACGAGTCACCGGACGGATCGTGCCGTGACGCCGGGATGCTGCTCGTCAACCTGTGGATCCCGCTGCGACAGGTGGTGCAACCGCTCGTCCTGGCCGACGGTCGGACCGTCGATCGTCGGCGACACCAGCTCCGCTACGGGCTCCCGACGGGCTCGTTCCTCGACCGCGATGAGGACCAGGTCGTGAACGACATCTACACCCTCCTCCACGATCCGGGGCAGCGCTGGTACCTCCGGTCCGAACTCGACCACCGCAGGGGACTGGTGTTCAACACGCTCAGTACGCCACACGGCGCCGGGGTGCTTCCCGGCGAGGACGTCGCCGAACGCTGCTACCTGACGTTGGAGGCCGCCGAGCTTGCGGTCGCCGAGGGAGACCCCGGTCGGCTGGAGGAGGTGGTCCGGGAGACGTCCTCGGTGCAACCGCCCCGGGGCACGACTCCGTCACTGCTGCGTGCGATCACCGTGATGCTCGACCTGCTGCAGCAGGCCGGCTCCGATGCCGCCGGTGTGTGCGGTGGGGGTGCAGCGGCGTGGACGGCGGCGGCGCAGGCTGCGAGGTCGACGGTCGTCCGGTCGTCCCTCGAGCTGCGGATGGTGGTGTCGGCGCGGTCCGAGGTGCCGGCGTGAGCCCGGTGCGCCGGCTCGTGCCCGGTTGAGCACACCGGGGGAGTGCGTGGTCCGGCTCCCGGAGACGCCGGACGGCTGGGAACTGCTCGAGGTTCGCCGGTTCGGTCCCTTCGTCGTCGGGGCGACGTACCGCGGGCCGTCCGGTGCGGAGCAGGGGTGGTCCTCGCGACGACACCGCACGCACACGGCGAGGGGCGTTCCGACCCGGGTCTGGTGGACCGCCGGGTTGTTCTCGGTCGGTTCGTTCGGTTTCGCACTCGGGTCCTTCCCGCCCTACCTCCGGACCGTCAGCCCTCTGGTCGACAACCTGACGTACTTCGGCGGGTCGGTGTGCTTCACGCTCGCCGCACTGCTGTGCGTCGTGGGTGCGGTCGAGGCCTCCGAACGGCTCGGGTCGCACCCGGCCAGTCTGGCCGGCAGGTTGCTGCGGGTGGACTCCATCGGGTGGTGGTCGGCGATCGTCCAACTCGCCGGCACGATCTGGTTCAACGTGATGACCCTCCGGGCCGTCGTGGTGTCGGGGTCCGCCGCGCAGGTCGACGCGCTCGTCTGGCGTCCTGACCTGCTCGGCTCGGCGTGCTTCCTCGTGTCGAGCTACCTGGCCGTGGAGGAGGCGCGTCGCCAACCGGCCGACGTTCCCGGTCGGGCCTGGTCGTGGTGGGTGGTGGCGCTGAACCTGCTCGGTTCGATCGCGTTCGGTGTGTCCGCGGTGGCGTCGTTCACCCGTCTGTCGACCCAGCAGATCCTGGACTTCCGTCTCGACGACGCCGGGACGTTCGTCGGGGCGCTCTGCTTCCTGGTGGCCGCCGTGCTCACGGTCCCCGAGGCCCGGTGCGAGGAGTCGAACGAGCACGTCGGCGGCCGGGCGTGAGGGCAGCGGACTCAGCGGCGGGCGACGTGAGCGGACCGGCGCCGCAGGGGACCCGTGGCCGGGTGCCCGGCACCCTGCGGGAAGTCCGGGGGCACCATCGGCGGTACCATCACGCCGTGGCCGTCCGGTCACCGGAACCCAGGAGCGGTCCATGTCCGACACACCCACCGACGCCGAGGCCACGGTCATCACCGATGGCGCCAACACCCTGTTCGTCGCCGACTTCGGCGAGACCGACACGGCGTGGGAGGCCTACGAGCTGCTCCGCGGCCTCGAGGACGGCCGGAATTTGAAGATCGAGGGCGTGCTCGTGGTCGCCAAGGACGACGCGGGCCAGATCGAGGTGCAGAAGGTGACCGACCACAGCACCCGCACGGGTCTGGGGTGGGGAGTCGTCGGCGGCGTGGTGCTCGGGGTGCTGTTCCCCCCGTCGATCATCGCCAGCGCCGTCGGGTTCGGTGCGGCCGGGGCCATCGTGGGCAAGGCTCGTGAGGTCCACCACCGGACCGAACTCGCCGACGAGCTCGATGCCGTCATCGAGCCGGGGCACTCGGGGATCATCGCCATGGTGTCCGACCCGCAGGTCGTCGAGATCCGCAAGGCTCTCGACAAGGCCGACCGGATCGTCGAGAAGGCCGTCGACAAGGCGCTCGCCGACGACATCGAGGCTGCGGCGAAGGCCGCCGAGGCCTGAGTTCCGAGGGGGCCGGTCGGGAACGGCTCAGCAGCGGTAGGTGCGCTGGGCCGTCCCGGCGAAGAGGGCGTCGAGGTCGTCGGTTGGCAGTCCGCGGCAGATCGTCGCGTAGCTGGTGAACAACTCCTCGAGGGATCCGTGGAGCCCGTCGACGGGGAAGTTGCTCGCGAACATGCAGCGGTCGGGTCCGAACGTCCCGATGGCGAACTCGATCCAGGGTGCCAGCACGTCGGGCGCCATCGAGCCGAGCGGCATGGCGAGTCCCGACAGCTTGCAGGTGACCCGGTCGCCCACATCGGCGAGAGCCCGGAGCCCGTCGCCCCAGCGGGCGAACTCGTCATCGGAACCGCTCGTCGGCCAGCCGGTGTGCTCGACGACCACGTCCAGGTCGTCGACGGAGGCCAGACCCCGGGCTGCGTCGACGAGCTGGTGGCTGTGCGCCATCAGGTCCAGCACGAGACCGCGGTCGCGGAGCGCCTCCAGGACGGCCCGGTCGGGTACCGGGCGATCGGTGCGGCCCATGAGCCGGACGCCGCGGAAGCGCGACGCGACCAGCTGCGCGTCGATCTGGTCGATGATCTCGGCGACGCCCGCGGACGGCACGTAGCCGCCGACGATCGCCACCGGTTGCCCGTCGGCCTCGGCGACCCGGTCGAGCTCGAGGGTCTCGTCGATCGAGTGGGCGCCGGTGGCAGCCGCCACGTTGACCAACCCGACGACGTTCCACCCTGCGGACTCCGACCGGTACGTCGCCGCGTCGAACCGGCGCGCCATCCCCGTCACGTCACCGAGCTCCAGTTCCACGCCCCCACCCAGGTACGGGTACCAGTCGGTCCGGGCCGGATCCCACAGGTGGACGTGGGCATCGATGATGCGCTGTGGACGGCTGCTCACGGGAGGTCTCCTGCAGCGTCCCCGCCGACCATCTGGCGCAGCGCCGCGTCGAACCACGCCGGGAGCCGGGCCCCGTCGTGGACGAGGCTCGCACCGGCCCGGGGGTGGCGGCACAGCCCGATCCACCCGGCGTCGAGCACCAGGTGGGCTCCGGAGAGGCCTGCGGCGTCGGGGTGGACGCCCAGGTGGGCGACGACCTCGCCGACGTCGCGGGGTCGGGCGCCGGGTCGCACCTCGAGTGCCGTGGCGGTGACCCGTCCCTCGGTGGCCGGGATCGCCGCCCGGGCGAGCTGGGCGGCCGACTGGGAGCGGCTGCGGCCCCCGGCCGTGTCCGCGGGAACCACCGTCGTCAGGCGGACGGGTCGACCGTTCCTGGCTGCGAGTTCCGCTGCGGCACGTGCCCACACGGCGTCGCCCAGAATCCGCTCGGCCAGTCCGTCGTGCGAGCCGAGCACGGAACGCCAGTCCGGTTGGATGATCGGATCGTCGCTCCTCGTCCGGGTGGGCTCCGAGCCCAGGACCACGACCGAGTCGACCGGCCCGTTCCCGACGGCCCCGAGTCCCTCCACAGCGGCGCTGAATCCGTCGACCCCCGTCGCATCGAGCGTGGACACCTGCACGCCACGACGACCCAGTGCGGCCACTGCATCAGCGGTGTCGGTGCCCGTGGCGACGACGACCACGTGCCCGCCATCCGATCGGAACGGATCCGTCGGGCCGAGCTGGGAGAAGCGAGGGTTGGCCCCGCCGGTCGTCGACTGACGGTCGTGGGCGGGAACCAGCGCACCGGGAACGATCTGGTCGAGCACTGCGGCGATCCGCCCGGGAACGCCCAGGTCGACGACCTCGACGAGTCGCGGAGGATCGACGAGCGCGACCTCGGCGCCGGCTCCGAAGAGCACGCGACCCCGGAGCCAGTCCACACCGTCGTCCACGAGGTGGGCGGCGAGCGGCGCGATCTCCTCGGCCGAGGGCATCCCCGCACCGAGTCGGACGCCACCGCTCGACGGTCCTGCACCGGTCGGGCCCGACCGTTCCGATCCTCCGTGCCGCGCCAGCGCGGCGGTCACCATCCTGGTGAGTGCGATGGGGGAGAGGGCGTTGACCGAGACACCGGGGGGCGCAGCGGCGCCGACCTGCCAGGTGAGCGCGGCGACGGCTCGTTTGGCGCAGCTGTAGGCCCCGGCGTCACCGGGTCGCCACCCCGCGCCCGAGGTCACGCCCAGGATCCGACCCCGACCCGCCGGGGCCATGTGTTCGAGCGCAGCGCGCAGCACGTGCACGTACCCGTCGAGGTGGACCCTCAGCACGGCGGACCAGTCCTCCCAGGAACCGGTCGAGAAGCTCGTGGGTCGGGTGATCCCGGCCACGTTGACCACGGCGTCGACGCCGCCGTGCTCGGCGACCAGTCCGGCGAAGAGCGTGTCGAGCTGGGCCGGCTCGGTGACCGACGCGGCCGATGCCACAGCGGACCCGCCCGAGGCGAGGATCCGGTCGGCCGTCGTCGGCTCGTCCTCGGCACCGGGCTCGACGTTCCCCTCGAGCGACACGAGTGGATCGACCGTGACCACGTGCGCGCCGGTTCGGGCGAGGGCCTCGGCCACCGCAGCACCGATCCCCCGTCCTCCGCCGGTGACGACCGCCACGCGCTGCCGGCTCACGGGTCCGTCGTCCCCCCGTGGAGCTCGAACCCGTCGAACCGGCCGTCGGCCAGCCACGATCGCAGCAGCTCCCGGTAGCCGAAGAAGTCGCCGAAGCCACCCCCGTAGTTGCCGCTCCGCGGGTCCATGGCCGCCGGGTCACCCTCGTTGTTGATCCGTGACGGAGTGCAGTCCGCGAGGAACCGGCTGCCGTCGACGTGACGGTCGAGGACCTGCTGCACCCACGCCTGCTCGGCTGCCGGATCGACGTCGAACCACTCGACCCCGGCGTCTCGCAGTGCAGCGATGGTCCCGGCGACGAACTCGGCTCCGAACACGGCGAGGTGCGTGTAGTTCACGGTCACGACGGCCTGCTGTCCGGGGGCCGGCATGATGAACAGGTTCGGGAAGCCCCCGGTGGTCACCCCGAACAGGGTCGCGGCCCCGTCGGCCCACTTCTCGGCGAGCGTCCGACCGCCCCGGCCGACGATCTGGTGGCCGGCGCGACGGTGGATCGGTGTCAGTTCGGGTTCGAAGCCGCTCGCGAAGATGATGCAGTCGACCTGGTACTCACCACCGTCGACGACGAACCCGTGCTCGGTCACGCGCTCGATCCCGGCGGGAGCGTGGATCAGCTCGACGTTGGGACGGTTGAACGCCGAGAGGAACTCGTCGTGGAAGCACGGCCGCTTGCAGCGGTAGCGGTAGAAGGGTTTGAGTGACTCAGCGGTCGCGGGGTCGTCCACCAGTTCGGCGACCCGCCGCCGGTGTGACTCCATCACCCGGTAGTCGAACTCCTCGATGCTCCGAACGAAGTCCTCGCCCGACTGACCGGGTTCCCGACGCGGGTTCACGACGCTCGCGTAGTCGTGGGTCCACGCGTCGTCGACCAGGTCCTCGTCGACCCGGAGGCCGGCCATGACCGCCTGGAAGTTGTCCATGCGCTCCGACTGCCAGCCGGGACCGATCCTGTCCGTGAAGCGCTCGTCGGTGGGTCGGTTGTCACGCACGCCGATTGCCGACGGGGTCCGCTGCACCACGTAGACCTGCCGGGCCGCCGCCCCGAGGGGCTCGACGATCTGAATGCCGGTGGCGCCCGTCCCGACCAGCGCGACGCTCCGGTCCCGTAGCCCTGTCAGCGGCTCGTCCGGGCCGCCGCCCGTGTAGTCGTAGTCCCAGCGGGCCGTGTGGAACGTCCGTCCGGTGAACTCGTCCAGTCCCGGCAGCGCAGGCACCTTGAGGCGGTTCAGGATTCCGACCGCGAGCACGTAGTAGCGGGCCCGGAGCTCGTCGCCCCGGTCCGTGGTGACGAGCCAGCGCGCGGCGCCCTCGTCCCACACCGCTCGCTCCACCCCCGTGTGGAACAGCCCGCCGCGACGCAGGTCGAACCGGTCGGCCACGGCGTCGAGGTGCGCGTGGATCTCCGCACCACTCGCGTACCGGTCGCGAGGGACGTAGTCGAGCTCCTCGAGCAGGGGCATGTAGATGTAGGACTCGACGTCGCACATCACTCCCGGGTAGCGGTTCCAGTACCAGGTCCCGCCGACGTCCCCGGCCCGGTCGATGAGCCGCACGTCCTCGATGCCGTGGGCCCGGAGCTGGTGGGCGACGAGCAGCCCGGCGATGCCGGCTCCGACGACGAGCACGTCGACCCCGGTGTGCACCGGCTCCCGCTCCGTGACCGGGGTGAACGGATCCTCCAGGTACCGAACGGCGCCGGGGTCGCCCTCCAGGTCGAGTGTGGCGGTCCGTCCCGGGACCAGACGTTTGTCCCGTTCGGCCAGGTACTTGGCCCGCACAGCGTCGCGGTCGAACGTCCTCGGCGACCGATCCTGCTGCTCCCCAGCCACCTGACGAGTCTGTCAGGTCCGGCCGGACACTGCGGCGAACGGCTGTTCAGCGGTCGAGCGCGGCCCCCCGGAACTCGCCGTCGGACCGCCAGTTGTGCAGGATGTCGACGTAGTCCACCAGGCTGCCGGTGTAGGTCAGGTTGCGACGCCCGTTCGGGTTGTTGCCCTGTTCGCTGTTGTAGTAGCCGGGGGTGCAGCTGATCGAGTAGGCGGCGATCCGCCCGGCGGTCCGCAGCAGGGTCGTGTGCCACTCCTCCTCGGCCTCGGGAGTGGCCTCGATCGTCCGGATGCCGGCATCCAGACAGGTCGAGATGATCCAGGCGACGTGCGCTGCGGATTCGGACAGGAAGTGCAGGAAGTTCGTCCCGAACCCGGCCTGGACGATGCTGATCATGCAGAGGTTCGGGAACTCGGCGGTGAGCACACCGTGGAGGCTGTGGGCGCCGTCGTGCCAGCGCTCGCTCATCCGGACGCCATCCCGGCCGACCGGGTCGAACCCGAGGCGGTGCGTCAGGTCGGTGGTGACCTCGAATCCCGATGCGAACACGAGCACGTCGACCGGGTACTCGACACCGCCGACGACGACACCGGTGGGAGTCACCCGCTCGACGCCGCGTCCTTCGGTGTCGACCAGTTGCACGTTGTCCCGGTTGAATGCCGGCAGGTACTCGTCGTGGAAGCACACCCGCTTGCAGTGCTTGCCGTACCACGGCTTGAGCCGCTCGGCGGTCTCCGGGTCCTCGACGATCTGGTCGACCCGCCGCCGCAGTGCCTCCATGGTCTCGAAGTCGGATCGCTCCAGCCGCTCGGACTCCTCCGGGGTTCGACCGGCGCTCTGGGTGTCGTCCCACATGACCTCGGTCCAACCGTCGGCGACCAGGTCGACCTCGGGGTGCTTGCCGGTGACGGCCTCGGTGAAGTTGCGGATCCGTTCGGCCTGCCAGCCCGGTTCCAGGCTGCGGAACCAAGCCTCGTCGGTCGGGCCGTTGTTCCGGGGTCCGACGGCCGAGGGGGTCCGCTGGAACACGTAGACCTGTGCGGCCGCCCGGGCGAGTTGCGGCACCGCCTGGACCGCCGTCGCCCCGGTGCCGATGACGCCGACCCGGAGGTCCCCGAGCGCGTCCATGGGCTCGGTCGGCCCGCCTCCGGTCACGTCGTAGTTCCACCGGCTCGTGTGGAACGCCTTCCCCTGGAAGGTGTCGATGCCGGGGATCCCGGGCAGCTTGGCCTTGGACAGGATGCCGCCGGCGGTGACGAGGAACCGGGAACGCAGCACGTCGCCGCGACTCGTCGTGACGATCCACCGTGCGGCGTCGTCGTCCCAGACGGTCTCGTCGATCTCGGTCTGGAACAGCGCGTGGTCGTACAGGCCGAACTGCTGACCGATCTGCTGGCAGTAGGCGAAGATCTCCGGTGCCGACGCGTACTTCATCGTCGGCATGTAGCCCGTCTCCTCGAGCAGGGGCAGGTAGGTGTAGGACTCCACGTCGCACATGCACCCCGGGTACCGATTCCAGTACCAGGTGCCACCGAAGTCGCCGGCCTTGTCGATGATCACGAAGTCCTCGACGCCGCTGTCGAGCAGGCGGACCGAGGTCAGCATCCCGGCGAAGCCGGCGCCGACGACCACCACGTCGGTGTCACGGTCGACTGGCGCACGGGTGAGGTCCGGATCGGCGAACGGGTCCCGGTCCAGGTCGGCGAAGTCGCCGACGAGCTCCTGGTACTGCTGCAGTCCGTCGGACCGGAGCCGCTTGGTGCGCTCCTCGAGGTACCTCGCCCTGGCGGCCTCGAGGTCGTCGGCGCCGGGATCGTCGGCCGTCGGGTCGTCTGCAGTCGGGTCGTCGGAACTCACGGGGCCAACTTAGGACCCCTCGCCGTTCCCGGGCGCATCGGAGCGATCAGCGCTCTCCGACGGCTCCGGGCTCAGCGCCCGATGCGGGCGGGGGTCAGCTCCCGGTCCGGGGCGATCACGAGGATGATCCGACCCTCGGGCCCGACCTCGCGCTGGTAGTCGGCGCCGGTGTAGCGCCGGGCGAGCTCGTCGATGTGCCGGCGGGCCTCGTCGCCGCCGACCGTCCGGACCACGTGGCCCCGGACCTCGGCCCAGTCCCAGGCGTCCTCACCCGACTGGATGAGCACCGTGATGCGGGGATCACGTGCGACGTTGCGGGACCGTTGTCGCTGCGGTTCGGTGTTGACGAGCAGGTGCTCACCGTCGGTGTCGATCCAGGTCGGGAGCGCCTGCGGACGCCCGTCGGGCATGAGGGTGACGACGGTCGCCAGGTTGGGTCCCTTCGCGAGTCGGACGGTGGTGTCGTCGAGCGGCATGGTGATCCTCCGGGTCTCAGTTGGTCGTCGGGGTGAGGTTGACCACCGGGGCGCCCGAGGCGTCGACCAGGTCGACCCCCTGGGCTGTGGCGCTCCACCCGGTGACGGTGGGCAGGACGGTCACGATCACCTGTTCCTGGGCGCCGGCGGCCTCGTCGGCGCACGCCATCTTGGTGGTGGCGAGCGGGGTGATGGTCAGATCGGACCCGCTGCCGGTCCAGGTGGCGTTGAACCGGTTGCAGCCGGTGGTGCCGGTGAGCGAGCCGTCCTCGCCGAACTCGACGGCCGGCTCGGTGCCGGCGACGACCGGGGCGAGCGTGCCGCCGCTCCCGACTGCCGCCACGACCCAGGCACCCACGATCCCGGTTTCCTGTCCGCTCTCACCGGTGCCGCCGTCTCCGGTACCCCCACCGCCGGATCCGCCGTCCCCGCAGGCAGCGAGCGCGACCACGACCAGCAGGCCGAGGGTCGTCAGTGCGATGGTTCGGCGCACGTCAGAAGCCGAACAGCCGCGGTGGGTCGTCGTAGCGCTGCCCGGGGCAGTTGTTGGTCCGGGACTCGAACTGCTCCGGACGGACCGTGGGAGCCACGCCATCGAACACCTCCTGTGCGAACTGGGTCAATCGGTCGACGTTGGATGCATACACGAAGTGGCCACCCGGGAGCAGGACCTGCACCCGAGTCCTGCCGTTGCTGTTGGCCGACACCGGTGTGGACGCAACGATCCGGTCGAGTGACGGCTCCCCGTAGCTGATCTCCGGGGCCAGGGCGTAGGTGGCCAGCCCCTGGGCCCGGGCGAAGTGGGTGGCCGTCTCGACCGTCGTGCAGGTGTCGGCGTAGCCGGAGACGTTGATGAAGTGCTGCGTCGTGGGGAAGTTGGCGCCGTCGGTGTTCTCGATCGTCGTCTGGACCAGGTGCAGTAGGGGGTTGAGCTCGTCGATGCGATCCGGGGCGATCGTGAGCAGTCCGATGGACTCGAGTCGTCGGGGCCCGTGCGCGATCGAGTGGTACTGGCCGCCCGAACCGGCCGAGGACACCACGCCGTCGACGAGTTCCTCGTCGGCCGAGGCCACCAGAGGCAGCGTCTGTGCACCCTGGCTGTGCCCGGAGATGACGACCCGACCGCCGTCGCCGGTGACGAGCCCCGGCACCGGTGGCTGCAGCGCCGAGCCGTCCAGGGTGAACGTCGTCAGCGCCCTGGTGAACGTGAGGTGGTCCGATGCCTGCTGGAGGGGGTTGGTGCGCACGGCGTCTGGGTTGAGCAGGTTGTAGAAGGTCAGCTCCTGCTGGGAGCGCAGCGTCGTGAAGCCGAACAACTCGAGCACGTCGGCTGCGTCACCGACGCCGTTGCCGTAGAGGGGTGCGAGCTGGCCGTACAACATGCCGGTGCGCCGGACCGGAGCACGGGTGGTGGCGATGTCCTCGTCCCCTCCGGTTCCGTCGACGAAGGTGAGCACCGGCCAACCGCCGGTCGGTGGCGCTGCACACGGCACGACGAGCTGCACGGGAGCGGTGCGCGTGCCCGTGGGGAGGGCTCGGCCGTCGGCACCCGTGCGGATCACGCCGCCGTCGAGCAGGTACGGGAACGTGCCGGTCTGCCACGTGGGCAGGTCGATCGAGCCGCGGACCAGTGCCAGGGGTGCCCCCGGGTCGCTGCTCCGTTCGGCACAGGGCTCGACCGCAGCGACGTCGATCGACGGAACGGGCAGCGTGTCGAGCGCGTCGACCACCGAACGCCACTCCCGGCCCGTGTCCTGCGTCCGGTAGACCGTGAACGCCACCAGGTCGGGGACGTCGTAGGCCGTCGAGGTCCCCACGGTGGACTCGACCCGGGCCAGTTGGTCGCTGAGCGCGGCGTGCTGGGCGGCGGTCATGGGCATCGTGGACTCGTGCGGACGGCGGAGCTCGTCGAGGAGCGGACTGGGCCGCAGCGGCTGGCCGGTGGCGGTGCGCACGGTGTCGAACACCAGGACGCCGTAGTCCCGATCGCTCCGCAGGGGGTGGCCCGGGTAGGGGAGCACGGTGAGCAGGTGGGCGGGTCGGAATCGGTCGGCACGCTCCTGGGCGACGACGACGGCCGGGGCGCGAGCGCCGGTGGTCAGGTCGACGAGCTGCACGGAGGCATCGGGGTGCAGGGTCCCCGCCGGGGCGGGGAGCGACCGGTCGTCGAGGGGCACCCGGGAGCGCAGGAACACGGCGGTGTTGGTGCCGAACTGGTCGACCGTCCTCGCAGCGCGCTCCACGATGCTCGGCAGGAGGGGTACGGCCGGGAGCGGTTCCACCAGCGGATTGCTGGCCACTCCGGGGAGGTTCCTCCAGTCCGTCATGCCGGACCCGTTCCGCCGCACGGCGTTGGGCCAGGGCATGGAGAAGAACCCCTCGGCCTGGTTGGGGAGCATCACGATCTCCGCCGCCGGCGGTGGTGTCGGCGTCGGTGTGCAGGCCAGGGTGCCGGTGACCACGGCGATGGCGCCCACGGTGGCGAGCAGCGCCCGGCTCCCGCCGGAGCGCCGACGTCCGGGCTCCTTCGATCGGGACGGCACGGGGCACAGGGTACGGAGGAACACCCGGTGGATCCAGCGGCCACGAGCCCCCGCCGCGCACCGGCGCCCGTGGGTTACGGTGCGCCCATGGACCAGCCGTGGACCGGAGATGCCTGCAGCCTGGTCGAGGCCTTCCGCACGGGTGAACGCCACCCCGTCGAGGAGCTCGACGCCACACTCGGCGCGATCGATACCTCGGACCTGAACGCGTTCAGCTTCCTCGCTCCGGAACAGGCGCGGGAACGGGCAGCCGGAGCTGACGTCCAAGCCCCGTTCGGTGGTGTGCCGCTCGGGATCAAGGAGCTCGACCAGGTCGCAGGCTGGCCCGACACCCACGCGAGCGCACCCCTTGCGGACCGTGTCGCCTCGTACACGACCACGCACGTCGAACGGGTCACCGGCGCCGGTGCCGTGCCGGTCGGACTCACGACGGCGAGCGAATTCGGTGGTGTGAACCTGACGAGGACGGTCCTGAACGGCGCGACCCACAACCCGTGGGACCGCACCCGGACCCCGGGTGGATCCTCGGGTGGGAGTGCGTCCGCCGTGGCCGGCGGGCTGGTGCCCCTGGCCACCGGCGGTGACGGCGGGGGGTCGATCCGGATCCCGGCCGGGTTCACCGGCCTCCTCGGACTCAAGACGACCTTCGGCCGGATCCCGCGTGGCCCCCACTACGACGTCGGCGCGCTCACGGTGACCGTCGGCGGCCTCACCCGCTCGGTGCGTGACACGGCCCGCTGGCTCGACGTGGCGGAGGGCGCTGACCGTCACGACCCGCACTCGCTGCCACGGGTCGGCGGATGGGAGGAGGGGCTCGGCACGCACCTCGACGAACTGCGTGGCCTGCGGGTGGCCATCATCGATCGGTTCGCCGGGGCCGTGGTGAGCCCGGCGACCGCGGCTGTGGTCCGGGCTGCGGGCGAGGCGCTCGTCGGTGACCTGGGTCTCCGGATGGTCGACGTGGACGTGGACATCCCGTCGGTCGGGACGGCGTGGTCGCTCGCCAACATGGCGGGGGCGTTCGCCGTCCTGGGAGACGAGTGGCCCGGCTGTGCCGACCAGCTCACCCCCGAGATGCGCTTCGCCTGTGAGTGGGCAGCGGGTCGGGGGCTCGACTTCGATGCGCTCATCAGGCTCGAGGCGCGACGAACCGCCCTGTTCGAGTCGATGGCGGAACTGTTCACACAGACCGACCTGGTGGTGACCTCGACCAATCCGGACGTGGCGTTCGCCGCCGACGGTCCGCTGCCATCGGTGTTCGGAGGGATCGAGGACACCATGGCCAACAACGGTCGGCTCACGATCCCGTCGAACCTCTACGGCAATCCGGCGGTGTCGATCCCGGTTGGTGCCGTCGACGGCCTGCCGGTCGGGATGCAGGTGCTCGCCCCGCACCACGCCGAGGCGCTCCTGCTCGATGCCGCCTGGGTTGCCGAGCGTGAGCGGCCGTGGCCGCTCACGGCTCCACCCGGTTCCGGCCGGTAGGTTCCGCAACGTGGGCGATGATGTCCCGGGGGGTGCGGCAGCGTGGGACGACCGTGCCATCGCTGCCCTGTTCGAGGGGAGCGTCGTGTTCGGGCGTGACGCTTCCGCCGGCGACGTGCCGGTGCCCGGGCGCCTGGGGCTCGCGCCTTCACCCGTCAACCGTCTGTGGTTCGAGAGCACCTCGGAGATCTTCTCCGACGACCGCGTGCTCGTGGTGCACACCTGGTCCGATGCCCTGGCGCGACCGGGGGTGCCGGTCGAGGCCACGATCCGCAGACGAGAAGCGGGCACCTGGTGGTCGGAGCGCCTGACGATGTTGAACCTCCTCGACCACCCGGTCCGCGCGGTCCTGGTCGGAGCACGTCGGATCGACCAGATCGACGAGCCGGTGAGTCAGCAGGTCGACTCCGCGGACGAGGTCCCGGAGGTCGCCACCTTCCGACGTCCGACCTGGGTCCTCCAGGAACTCGACCCTCTCGGGAGGGTGCTGTCGACCGAGGGCGACGTCGAGGTGATCTTCGGGGTGTCCGCCGAGGAGCTCCGGGGTCGACTCATCCTCGAGGTGCTGCACAGCGACGACCACGCCACGTCCCTCGACATGTGGACCGACCTGCTGAACCACCCGCGGTCGCTCCGCCACATCACCCAGCGGATCGTCCGTCCGGACGGGTCGATCTGCTGGATCGAGGCGAACGTGATCAACCACCTCGACGAGGACGGGAGCGGGAGCATCCTGTCGATCGTCCACGACGTCACGGATCGGCGGAGCCGAGACCGTGATCTCGTCGCTCGGGCACGGGCGGATGCGCTCACGGGACTGCCCAACCGGAGTGCCTTCATCGCCGAGTTGCAGAGACGTCTGGACGTCGGCCCGGTCGTCATCGGCTTCGTCGACCTCGACGGCTTCAAGGAGGTGAACGACACCCACGGCCACCTCGTGGGAGACGCGGTGCTCGGCGTGGTGGCCCAGCGTCTCTCGGCCCGGATCCCGTCACCCGCACTGGTCGGTCGATGGGGTGGCGACGAGTTCGTCGTCCTGTGCCCCTCGACTCCGCCCGAGATGCTCGAGGCCGCCATCTCGGGAGTGTTCGCGAACCCCATCGCGGTCCACGACCTCCTCTGGCCGGTGAGGGCCTCGGTGGGACTCGTCGTGGGAGAGCAGGGATCTGATCCCGAGGAACTCCTCCGGGCAGCGGACCGCGCCATGTACGAGCAGAAGGTCGCCAGACGCGCCTGACGGACTCGTCTGAACCGGGAGGCGGCCTCAGGGGGCGGCGGTCGTCAGCGGGTCCCGGCCGGGTCGCACATCGTCCAGTGTCCGACCGACGACCCCAGGGAGGTCCTCGCGGCCGACCGGGCGGACCAGCCCGAACCCGCTCACGTCGCTGCAGCCGAGTTCCTCGAGTCGGCGCAGCTGCTGGTCGGTCTCGACACCCTCGGCCACCACGCGCAGGCTGAGCGCCCCGGCCATGCCCGTCACCGCCGCGACGATCGAATCGGAACGACGGTCACGGCCCAGGCCGTCGACGAAGGACCGGTCGATCTTGATGACGTCGATCTCGAACCTCTGCAGGTAGGTGAGGGATGAGTAGCCGGTCCCGAAGTCGTCGAGCGCCAGCAGACAACCAGCCTCCCGGAGCTCCCGGAGCTCCCGTTCTGCCGTGCCCCCGGAGTCGATCAGGGTCGACTCCGTCACCTCGAGTCCGAACCGCCGCGGATCCACCCCGAGCCGTGTGAGCTCCGCAGTCAGCTCGGCAGCGAAACCGGGCACGGTCAGCTGCGCGGCAGCCACGTTGATCCACACGGTCGGGGCGTCCTCGTGGAGACTGCGCTGCAGGTCGGCGGCCGTCCGGGCTGCGTTCCGTGCCACCCAGCTTCCGAGGTGGACGATCCTGTGGGTTCGCTCGGCGGCGGGGATGAACGCTACGGGCGGCAGGACACCACGCTCGGGGTGACGCCACCGCACGAGCGCCTCGACGCCGGAGACACGGCCGGTGGTGGTGTCGAATGCGGGCTGGAACTCGAGGAACAGCTCGTCGTGCTCGAGTGCCCGGTCCAGATCGGCCTGCAGGTCGAGCTCCTCGACCACGGCGGCGCGTACTGCGTTGTCGAAGATCTCGGTGCGGTTCCGGCCGCGTCCCTTGGCGTGGTGCATGGCGGCCCCGGCGTCGCGGATGAGCGCTTCGGCGGTGACCCCTCGCCCGGCGACGGCGAGCCCGGCGGAGCACGTCAGGCGGTGCTCTCGCCCGTCGATCACGTACGGCGCACACAGCAGCGACCGGATCTGCTCCACCCGGTCCAGAGCCTCGTGGGGGTCGCCACCGAACTCGAGGCAGATGGCGAACTCGTCGCCGGCGATCCGGGCCACGGTCTGCCCCTGCTCCTCGAGGTACCGGAGTCGGTCGGCGGCCTGGACGAGGAGCCGGTCGCCGTCGTGGTGTCCCAGGGCATCGTTGAGCGAGGCGAACGAATCCAGATCGGCGACGGCGACGAGCACTGTCGATGATGCGGCGGCGTCGCGTCGGGTGAGCGCCAGCTCGACGCGGTCGCGCATCAGCGCGAACGAGGCCAGGCCGGTGAGCGGGTCGTGGAGCGTGGCGGTCGCCAACTGCTCCTCGGCGAGCCGGCGATCGGTGACGTCGTGCAGGTGGACAACGGCGCCCTCGACCATCGGGTCCGTGAGCAGGTTGACGGCGTTGATCTCCATCCAGCGGTACCGACCGTCGAGGTGCAGGACCCGAACCTCGCCGATGTAGCTGGTCCGGTCGAGGTGGAGCATGTTCTCCTTGATCTCCTCGATCCGTTGCCGGTCGTCGGGGTGGAGCAGTTCGAACGGGTCGCCGCTCAGGACGTGCTTCGGCTCCCATCCGAGGATGTGCTCGACCGAAGGGCTCAGGTAGGTGGTCGTGCCGGAGCTGTCGATGATCAGGGTGATGTCGGCGCTGGTTCGCTGCAGTCTGAGGAGCCGGGCCTCGCTCCGGAGGATGGCGGCCCGGACGCTCCTGACCTCCTCGGCGTCACGGAGGTGGAGGATCACGAGTCCGTCGTCGGCCGAGTCGCCGGTGTCGTCGCCCCGCTGGTCGTCGCCGGACCCGGTCACGTCCACCCGCCACCACTCTGCCGAGTACCAGCGGTAACCCCGTCGTCCGTGGCGGCCCTGGATCTCCTCAGGTCCACTCCGGCCCCGGCGCAGGGCGATGTGTCGGTGGTGGATCGCCACCGTGACGTGGTCGGGGTGCACGAAGTCCGAGGCGAGCGAACCGACCAGCTCCGAGGGCGTCAGGCCGATGACGTTCTCGGCGGCTGGACTCGCCCACACCACACCTCGCTCGGGGTGCAGGATGATCGCTGCGTCGGCGCTGTGCTCGAGCACCTGTTCCCGGGGGTCGAACCCCAGACGGTGGAGGCTCACCACGTCCCCCCGGGGTGCTGTGACGATACGTTCGGTTCCAGGTCCGGTCCCTGCACCACGGTCACCCCCAGTGCCGACAGCGTAGCGAGGTCCTGGCTGGATGAGAGATCCGACACGATGAGATCGATGCCGAGCTGTCGGGCGAACGCGGCCACGCTGCTGAGCGTCGCACCGAGCTGACGATCGACGATCGTGCCCCCCCGGATCGGCCGGGGGTTGATCTGGAGTGCCCGGACACCGATGCTCGACAGGTCCTCGTCGCTGACGAGCGAACGGGGAGTCCCGTACAGGGTGACCGCGACTCCCATGGTGCCGACCAGCCCCAGGGCTGCCCGTCCGACGCTGCCGCTGGCACCGAGTACGGCGCTCGGAACGTCCAGGCCCCACTGGACCGCCCGCACACCGGCATCGGCCAACCGCCGTTCGAGTTCCAGCACCGTGACGTCGTCCACCAGATCGCCGTGCAGGGTGAACCGCACCCGTGCACCGGGGGCCAGCGTCGCGACGGTCGAGACGACCGTCTCCGTGTCGACCCTCAGCAGCTCGGCATCCAACCGGCCGACCAGACCCGGGTCGGGTGTACCGGCCAGGTAGTCGTGGACATCCTGCCGGCCGAGGGCAGGGTGCTCCCAGCACGCGCTGAGCACGACGCTGTGCAGGACCCCGTCGCTCAGGTGCACGAACGGTACGGGCCGGTACTCGACGCGGTGCCCGTCGAGGGCGTCGCGGAGCGCCTGGTCCGCCAGATCCTGCGCCGCCAGGGCATCGCCCATCTCCTCGTCGAACACGGTCCACCGGTCCCGACCGCGCCCCTTGGACCGGTACACGGCGGCGTCCGCACGGCGGAGCAACTCCGATGGCGAGTCGCCGGCCCGGCCGTGAGCGATCCCGATGCTGATGGTCGTGGTGATGTTCCGGCCTGCGATGTGGAACGGGTAGCGCATCGAGTCCATGATCTTCTCGACCAGACGCGGCCCCGGATCCGTCGGGTCCTCGACCACGCACACCACGAACTCGTCGCCACCGAATCTGGCGACGAGGTCGTCGTTGCGCATGCAGGACCGGAGTCGGCCCGCCACCTGTGAGAGCATCTCGTCGCCTGCGAGGTGACCCAGTCGGTCGTTGACCGTCTTGAAGTGGTCGACGTCGATGAACATCACGACGCAGTCGGAGCGGGCGACGAGTCGGTCGATCCGGGACTCGGCGAGCGTCCGGTTGGGGAGACCGGTCAGCGGATCGTGGTGGGCGAGGTGCCAGAGCTCCCGCTCCGCCTCCTTTCGGGCCGTGATGTCGTGGGAGGTGATCGCCACGGCACCGTCGAGCGGCACGATCTGTTGGCGGATCCAGGGGCTACCCGTCTGTCCGGGTCGGAGCTCGATCTCCTCGACGATCGGCTCGCCGGAACGAACGGCCGCCGACCAGAGCGCCACGAGCCAGTCGGCGTTGTCGGGGAAGAGTTCCCGCACCGTCCGACCCGTGGCCTCAGCGGGGTCGAACCCGGTGACCTGGGTCGCCGCAACGTTGGTGAAGACCATCCGGAAGTCGGTCGTCCGCCCCTCGGCGTCGACCAGTTCCTCGAGGATGGAGATGGCATCGGCGGTGCTCGTCGAGGCCTCGAGCACCAGGCGGGCGATGCGCCCGGGATCGGGTGGATCTCCCGGACCTTCTCCCGCTCCCCGCGTCCACACCATCACCGTCAGTGAACCCGAACCGGGTTCAGGCTGCCAACCCACCCGGGGTCGAATGGTCGAGAACGGGCACAACGACCTACCGCGGCGGGCTCCGGATGGGTCCGGACGACCCAGATCGGCTCGTCCCGGACCGCGGATCGGACCGCCTACTTGATGGTGACCCCGGCGTGCGCCACGGCGCTCCGGTAGAGGGCGTCGAGCTTGGTGGCGTAGTCGGGATCGGTGGCCCAGTTGCCCTTGCCCATCTGCGACCACATCGTGGCCTTCCCGGCGATGTAGCTCAGCACGAGCCGGGTGCGAGCGGCGGCGATGGGGGAGGCGAAGTTGGCGCTGCGCATCCCGGGCGTGGCGTAGGCGCGCAGGTGCTGGATCTGTGCCCGGACACCCGTCCGCGCGTCGGGGAACTGCTCTGCTGTGCTCCCGCCGTCGACAGCGCCGATTCCGGCGTAGTTGTGGAACGTGGGCGGGACCCGGTCCGAGAAGCGGAACCAGCCGGTCTCGAGGACTGCCTGGATGAAGGCCCGGTCGCCGGCGACGCCCTCACGGTTGCCCTCCTCGATGAACAGCCGGGCGAGCTCGGCCACCGGGACCGCCGGACGGGAACCCGGACGGGGGCGGGAGTTGAACCAGGCCGTGAGCTGCTCGGCACTCATGGAACTCGGGCCGAGGATCGGCCACGGAGCCACCTGTGGTGCAGGGGCGACCGGAGCAGGCGTCGGGACCGGAACGGGCAGGGGCTGTGCGACGGGTCGGCAGGCGGACGCGCCGGTGGCGATGAGCACCGCCGATGCGCCAGCGACCAGGGCCCGTCGGGGGGTGGGCCGGATCATGGGCGTCAGCCTACCGGCCTGCTCGGGAAATCGACACACGATCGCAACATCCGGCCTCCTGGCCTCGCTACGGTGGGACTGTGTCGGTCAGCCGGCGGGTCGAGTTGAGCGTCGGACTGCGGAATTTCGCCCGGGCCGGCGAGGGGTCGGGCCTCGTCGAGGACCTGGTCGCCCGGACGGTCGCCCTGGACGACCTCGGCGTCGACCGGGTGGTGGTGTCGGACCACGTGGTGTTCGGCTCCGACCTCAGCGACTACGGCGACCCGTCCGTGGGTGGCCTCCGCGGTGGCGTCCAGCCGACCGGACCCGACGGGGACTGGCTGGAACCGCTCACCCTCGCGGCGTTCCTCGCCGCCGGAACCGAGCGCATCCGACTGTCGACGGGCATCATCGTGGCGGGGCTCCGGCGGCCGGTCGTGCTGGCCAAGACCGTGGCCACGCTCGACCGGCTCAGTCGGGGCCGGATCGACCTCGGCGTCGGCGTCGGCTGGCAGCGCGCCGAGTACGAGGCGGCGGGTCTCGAGTTCTCCGACCGGGGGGCGTTGCTCGACGGGACACTCCGGACCTGCGTGGAGTTGTGGACCGGCGAGGCGGTGGAGCTCTCCGGTGCGTCCGGACCGGTGGTCGTCCAGAGCCGTCCGGCGCCGTTCCACGGTTCGGTGCCCATCTGGGTGAGCGGCAGCGTGAGCGGACCGGTCGTCCGCCGGACCGCCCGGTTCGGTGTGGGGTGGATCCCCTGGGGGCGGGCGCTCGACGAGCCCGAGGCCGGTCTGCGGTCCTTCCGGTCCGCCCTGGCCACCGAACTCGAGGCGGCGGAGGTCGAGGGGTGGGTCACGCCCCTCACCGCAGCCGGCGACCTGCGGGCAGCAGCCAGCATCAGGGTCCCGCCACCCGACCGCACGACGGCACTCGCCTCGACGGTGCGTTCGTCACTGCAGCGCGTCCCCGCGCTCGTCGCCGCGGGCTTCGACGACCTGCGCCTCTCGGTCGCACCGTCGGCGGTGCCGTTCGTGGAGACGGTCGCCGAGGTGCTCGCCCAGCTCGACGGCGTGGTCGACCGGTAGGGCCGGTGTCACCGTCGGACCGGTAGGGCCGGTGTCACCGTCGGACCGGTAGGGTCCGGGGCGTGGGTGACAACCAGCGATCGACGGTGCGGATGACCGACGCCGAGGTGGAGGACTACATCCGGCGGAGCCGGACGGCGACCATGGCGACCCTCAACGCCGACGGCAGCCCGCACCTGGTGGCCATGTGGTTCGCCGTGCTCGACGGTGCGATCTGGTTCGAGACGAAGTCCCGCTCGCAGAAGGCGGTCAACCTCCGCCGGGATCCGCGCCTGACCGTGCTGCTCGAGGACGGCGAGACCTACGACGTCCTGCGTGGGGTGAGCCTCGAGGGTCGTGGCGTCGTGAGTGACGACCCGGACGACCTGTGGCGGGTCGGGGTCGATGTGTGGGAACGCTGCAACGGCCCCTACACCGAGGACCTGGCACCGTTCGTGGAGGTCATGATCCGCAACCGCGTCGCCGTGCGGCTCGATGTGGACCGGGTCCGCTCGTGGGACCACCGCAAGCTCGGCATGGACCCCATGCCCCTCGGCGGCACGACCGCCGGCGCCCTCGACTGAGGGCTCGGTTCAGGACCCGTCCCCGAAGTCCGCCGACGCGATCTCGGTCGTCGACGGATCCTCGAGCACCGAGACCACCCGACGGGCGACCTCGTCGGGGTCGAGCCCGACCGGGAGTCGAGGCGGGTCGCCGGCGACGGCCCGCCCGGCCAGTCCCGTCTCGGTGTGCGGTGGCCGGACGTCGACCAACCGGACACGGCGTCGGCGCAGTTCCCGGACAAGTGCGGTGTCGGCGGCTGTCAGCGCCGCCTTGCTCGCCGAGTAGGCGGCCATGCCCGGGAGCGGACGCTCGGCCACCACGGCGCTCAGGTGCACGACCACGCCTTCGCTCGCCTCGAGGAGCGGCAGGGCCCTGCGGAGCAACCACAGCGGTCCGAGCACGTTCGTGACGAACAGCTCCTCGATGACGTCGTCAGGCGTCGACAGCAGGTCGCCGAACGCCACGATGCCCGAGGCGACGACGAGCGCGTCGAGCCGACCGGGGCCCGATCGAACCGTCTCGACCAGGCCGTCGCCGGCGGTGGGGTCGCGCAGGTCGAGGGCGCAGGCCGTGAAGGTTCCCGGTGTGCCATCGCCGAATCCAGCGAGGGAGTCGACCGAGCGTGCGGTCCCGATGACGGTGTCGCCCCGACGGAGGAGCCGTTCGGCGACACGTCCGCCGATGCCACCGGACGCCCCAACCACGGCAACGACCCGGTCGGTCACGAGGCGGGTCCTCTGCGCAGTCGGACGTGCGGCACACCGTGAGTCTGTGCGATGGGGCACCGGCGTGTCTACGCTGCGATCGTGGCTGGTGCAACGCCTCGGTCGGGGAGTCCCGTGACGGACTGGTCGACGGACTTCGACCACACCACGGACCAGTGGGCCGCCCGTGCGCCCGAGATCTGGCGTGAACTGCGTGCGTCGTGCCCGGTTGCCCACAGCGACCGGTTCGGCGGGACCTGGTTGCCCACCCGGCACCGGGACGTGGCCGCGATCGCCCACGACACCGAGCACTTCACCTCCAACAGCGTGATCGTGGCGGACTGGCGTCCCGAGGTGCCGGCGCCGATGGGGTTCGCACCACCGATCACCTCGGATCCGCCGTTCCACGAGTTCGCCCGCCGTCTGCTCCTGCCGGCGTTCGCTCCCAAGGCGATCGCGGTCCTCGAGGAGCCGACCCGCAGGTTCTGCGCCGAGCTGCTCGACGACCTGTTGGCCACGGGGCCCGAGGTGGATGCGGCCGTCGGGTACGCCCAGCACATCCCGGTTCGGGTGATCGCCCACCTGCTCGGCGTTCCACCCGAGGACGGCGACCGTTTCCGGAGGTTCATCCACCGGATCCTCGAACGCCCCGGCCAGGCCGGTCCGGTCGACCCGTCGGACCTGCTCACGACGTACCTCGACGGAGTGGTCGCCGACCACCGCCGGGCTCCACGGGACGACCTCGTCAGCTACCTGATCGATCTGGAGGTCGACGGAGTCCGGTTGAGCGACGAACACGTGATCGGCACGATCGCGCTCCTGCTGATCGCCGGGATCGACACGACGTGGTCGGCCATCGGAGCGAGCCTGTGGCACCTGGCGCAGCACCCCGGTGACCGGGAGCGACTCGTCGCCGAGCCGGAGTTGATGACGTTCGCCGTGGAGGAGTTCCTGCGGCTCTACGCGCCGGTCACCATGGCGCGCATCGTCACCCGCGACACCGAGATCGGCGGCTGCCCGGTCACGGCGGGGGACTGGGTGCTGCTGCCCTTCCCTGCTGCGAACCGCGACCCGGAGGAGTTCGACGACCCGGAGCGCTTCGTCGTGGACCGGGAGCGCAACCGGCACGCAGCGTTCGGCCTGGGCATCCACCGGTGTCTCGGGTCCAACCTGGCTCGGCTCGAGCTCCGGGTGGCGGTCGAGGAGTGGTTGCGCCGGGTGCCCGACTTCGAGCTGTCGGCTCCGGAGTCCGTCAGGTGGTCGACCGGGCAGGTTCGCGGGCCGCGTGAGCTGCCCGTCCGGATCCTCGGAGGGGGCTGAGGTGCGGATCGTCTTCGACCGGTCGGCCTGTGTCGGCCACAACCGCTGCTACCTGCTGGCGCCTGCGTTGTTCGACGTGGACGACGAGGGCTACGCCGTGCCGCTCGTCTCCGGAACGGTGCCCGCTGAACTCGAGTCAGCAGCGCGTCTGGCCGCCGACAACTGCCCGGAGTTCGCGATCACGCTCGAGGACTGACCGGCCGCCGCTCGCGTGGGGTCGGGGACGGTCGGGTCACGGGTTCAGGATCGAGGCGCTGCAGCCGGCCTCGAGCGTCCCGGCGAAGGCCGACTCGACGAACTGCTGGCTCGGTGACCCCTCGTAGCTCAGGTCGCTGCTGGAACGATCGAGCTTCCGTGCCGCCATCTGCCCGGGGATGGACAGGTGGTCCGCCGGGCTGTTGGGGCCCTTGCGGAACAGTCGGAGCTGCAGGGTCGACTGCGCGCCACCGGGTGGGCAGTACTCGGCGCTGAGCGACTCGTACAGGGCCCGTGTGGTGCAGTCGGCGACCGACGGCACCTGGTCCGCCGGCGATCCGTCGGGTGCGACGCAGTGGATCACCGTGTCGTTCGTGCCCTGGGCGATGAGGAGCGGGACCGCGCGTCCCCCGCTCGTCGGGAGCTTCGGGAACGGGTTGTCACCCATGGGGCCGGGCATGTTCCACAGGATCCACTCGCACCAGCCCCGCAGGCTCGCTGCACTCGTGGCACACGTGCGGTCGACCCCGCCCCGGAAGTACTGCCCCGGCGAGTAGTCGGGCGGCAGGTTCCACAGCTCGGGGACCAGCATCTGGTTGGTCGCTGCATCCCGGTAGGGGGCGGTGAGCCGCTTGACCTTGGTGGCGTCCGAGTCGAGCAGGCACAGGGGCATGATCGCTGCGACCGTGCCCTGTCCCTCGGGCGTGGCCACCGCGTCGAGCGGGAGCGGACCGGTGGCCGGCCCGGCCGGAGTGGCTGCACCCGGTGCCGGGGTGTTCGTCGCTGAGTACTGGCTCCACGAACCGAAGATGTAGCTGAACAGCGCCGGGCCGATCTGGAGTTCCAGCGCGGGGACCGGGATGCCGAGGAGGGGGATGGACTGGTGCATCTCACGGTCGGCCAGGCCGTCTCCGAAGGCGGTCCCCGGCTGACGATCCGGCTGGACGACGAAGTTGGCCGCCGGGGCGAGCGCCTCGACCCCCACGATCCGGATCTGGTCCGGCGGACCCCCGGTGGCCCCGAGGTACGGATCGGCGAGTTGCGCCGCCCACAGCGCTGCGTGGCCGCCCTGTGAGTGCCCTGCGATGACGACGTCGGAGCCCGTGGTGGAACCGGCGGGGAACTCCCGTTCGGCGAGCTGCTGCGCTGCCCGGATGCTGTCGAGGACGTTGGCGCCGGCGACTCGGCCGATCACGTAGGTGTCGGGAGGCTGGTAGTCCGCAGTGGCGACGATCCACCCCTGGTCGACGGCGTACTGGAGCTGACCGTTCGAGGGTTCCCCCTCGTGCCTGCCGAACAGCGAGCCCCACGCAACGGTCTGGATCCCGCCGGGCATCGGCCCCCAGATGCCGGAGTCGGGGTTGCTCGAGGGGAGGCACTGCTGCTCGAGCCCCTGGGTGCCGTGGGCCCAGGCGAACACACGGGTGCGCCCGAGTTCATCGCGGGTGGGCCCGGCAGTTGGCAGGGTCACGGTCCCGCACACCAGTGTCAGGTCCGTCTCGTCGGCCGAGGTGGACACGTACAGGATCCGGTGGACCTCCGCTCCGGCCGGGTAGCCCTCGACCGGCGCACCGTCGCCGTCGGTGGCGCTCAGCTCCAGCGACTCGACGACGTCGCCGGGGGTGGCCCCGGTGGGAACGGGGCCACCCACTCCGGCGTCGCCGGCACATGGTGGCTGGGCGGCGGCTGGCGGGGACGGCTTGCTGCACGCGACCGTCGTCGCCGCCAGCAGCGCGACGAGCAGCGCGACCCGGATCGACGTCCTCAGCTGCGTGTTCACTCCGGTCCTCCCCGGTGTCGGTCCTCGTGCTCGAGGAGCGCTCGCTTGCGATCCAGCCCGCACGCGTAGCCGCCCAGTCCGCCGTCGCCGCGGACCACCCGGTGGCAGGGGACCACGAGGGCAACGGGGTTGGTGGCCATCGCCCGTCCGACGGCCCGGGCGGCCCCGGGTCGGCCGACCCTGCGTGCCAGTTGGCCGTAGCTGGTCGTCGCACCGACGGGGACCTGCGCGAGCGCCGCCCGCAGCGACGCAGCGAAGGCACCGACCGGTGCGGCGACGGGCAGCTCCCCGAGCGACGTCGGGTCCTCGAAGTAGCCGAGGATCCGACGGCTGAGGGGTGCGAGCGCATCCGGATCCCAGGGCACCCCGTCGCGAGGTGTCGTGTCGAACCCGAGCGACGTGAGCCCGTCCGGGCCTGCGACGACCATGATCCCGCCGACCGGGGTGTCCACCGTGGCGGCTGCGGTGCGGCGGGGGAGGTCCCTCACGCGATCACGCCGCGGTCACGGAGTCCGTCGATCTGCGAGGACGTGAGTCCGAGTTCGGCCGAGAGCACCTCGTCGGTGTGCTCCCCGAGCCACGGGGGACGCCGTTCGGGTCCCTCGGCGACCCGCGACAACTTCACGGGGTTGCCCGGTACGAGCACCGGTTGGTCGACACCGTCGGGACGCTCCATCTCGACCAGCATGTTCCGGGCGGCGACGTGCGGGTCGGCGACGACCTCGTCCGTGGTGGCGCACGGTCCGGCGGCCAGGCCGACCGCAGAGAGCTCGGCGCACACCTCGTGACGGGTGCGGTCGGCGGACCAGGACTCGACCGCCGGCCGGATCAGGTCCTCGAGGTGCTCGGTCCAACCGGTCCGCTGCGCCAACCGGTCGTCGGTCAGCCAGTCCGGTCGACCGATCAGCTCGGCCAGCGCGGCGAGGTGCTGCTCCCGCCCGACCTGGAGGACGAACCATCCGTCGGCGGCGCGGAAGGCCTCGAGCAGCACCGTGCTCGTGTCGCCCGGACGGTGCCCGAGGGACCAGAAGTTGGTCACGACGTCGGTCATGGCCAGCACCGAGTCGAGCATGGCCACGTCGACGTACTGCCCCAGACCAGTGCGGTCGCGGTGACGGAGTGCGGCGAGCACCCCGATGGTCGCGAAGAGCGCGGCGGAGATGTCCCCGAGTGCACCGACGGGATTGGGTCGCGGCCGGTTCCCCGGTCCGGCGGTGAAGGTGTAGACGCCCGACATCGCCTCGGTGATCGAGGCGAAGGCCGGCCACTCCCGGTAGGGCGAATCGCCGGTGTTGCCGAACCCCGAGACCGAGACGTAGATGATGCGCTCGTCCACGCTCGCGAACGCCTCAGGACCGAGCCCCAACCTGGCCATCGCCCCCGGCCTGGAGTTCTCGGCGACCACGTCGAAGGAGCGGGCGAGCTCGAGCACCAGGTCGCGGCCGGCGTCCTGTTTCAGGTCGACGCAGACGCTCCGCTTGCCCAGGTTGTTGCGCAGGAAGGTCGCCCCGACGGTCCGACCCTCGGGATCCCGGATCGCCGGCATGGAGGTCCGTCCCAGGTCGCCGTGCACTGGTTCCACCTTGACGACGTCGGCTCCGAGCCGGGCGAGCAGCTGGGTGGCGTAGGGGAGCGCCTGCATCTGTTCGAGCGCCAGGACCCGCACGCCGTCGAGGGGGCGTCCGGCCGGGAGGGCCGACTCGTTGGCCACGTCGCCCAGGCGCACGATCAGGACCCGAGTCGCGCCCGGAGGGCGACCTTGTCGACCTTGCCCGCTGGGACGAGCGGCAGAGCCTCGAGCACCTCGACGCGACGGGGCACCTTGTAGTTGGCCATGCGCTCCCGGGCCCAGGCGATGAGTTCGTCCGGATCGATGGTCGTCCCGGGGACGGGGACCACGAATGCGGCGCCGACCTCGCCGAGACGGTCGTCGGGGACGCCGACGACGGCGACCTGCCCCACGGCCGGGTGCGAGGCGAGGGACTGCTCGATCTCTGCCGGGTAGGCGTTGAACCCGCCGACGATGAACATGTCCTTGAGTCGGTCCGTGATGCGCAGGTACCCCCGGTCGTCGAGGTTCCCGAGATCGCCCGTGTGGAGCCAGCCGTCGGCGTCGACTGCCTCGGCGGTGGCGCCGGGGTCGTCGAGGTAGCCGCGCATCACCACGTAGCCGCGCACCACGATCTCGCCGATCTCACCGGCCGGGACCGGTTCGCCGGACGGGTCGACCACGGCGACCTCGACGTCGGGTATGGCGCGACCCGAGGTGGTGGCGATGGTCTCGGGGTCGTCGTCGTGGCGGCACATGGTGGCGATGCCGGACGACTCCGTCAGCCCGTACCCCGTGACCACGGTGTCGAAGCCGAGGACCGAGCGCATGTCGAGGATGAGCTGCACCGGGATCACCGCTGCGCCCGTCACGGCGAGCCGGAGGGTCGACAACCGGGTGGGGTCGAGGCCCGGGTCGAGGAGCATGCTCTGGTAGATCGCCGGTGGACCCGGCAGGACCGTGATCCGGTCACGTTCGATCCGCTCGACGATCGCCGGGACGTCGAACACCGCGTGCGGCAGGTTGACGGCGCCCCGGAGCAGGCACGCGAGGATCCCGGCGTTCAACCCGAAGCTGTGGAAGTACGGGTTGACCACGAGGTAGCGGTCCCCGGCGCGCAGGCCCACCACCTCGGCCCAGGTGTCGAACCCGCGGCAGACGGCGCCGTGGGTGAGTTCCACACCCTTCGGCCGTCCGGTCGTGCCCGACGTGAAGATGAGGTGGCACAGGTCGTCGGACTCCACCGCGGCGGCCATCCGGCGGATCTCGTCCCGGTCGACCGACTCGCCCGACACCAGGAACTCCTCGAACGTGGCGACGCCCTCGCGGCTCGGACCCCGGAGCGACACGACGCTCCCCAGGTCCGGGAGCTCGGGGCGTCCGTCGGGACCATCGAGGAGCAGGGACACGTAGTCGGTGTCGAGGAAGTCGGTCACGGTGAACAGCACCCGGACCCGGGCACGGCCGAGCAGCTCGGCCGCCTCGGGCCCCCGGTACCGGGTGTTGACGGGGACCAGGACGCAGCCGACGTGGTGGACGGCGAGCGCTGCGACCACCCACTCCCAGCAGTTCGGTCCCCACACGGCGACACGGTCACCGGCTGTGACCCCCGAGGCCACGAGTCCGGCGGCGGCCTCCTCGACACGGTCGAGCAGCTCGGCGTGGGTCAGGCTGACCGCTCCGTCGGTCAGGGCCTCCTGCTCACCGTGGGCGGCCACGGCGCTGAGCAGCACCGCAGGGATCGTGGTCGGTACGTCGGACACGGATCGAGGTTACCGGGACGGTAGGGTGCTCCCGTGGGTAGCAGCGGCGGGAAACCCCGCAAGCCGGGCCAGCACCACCTCCCGAAGGTGGGCAGCAAGGCCAACGAGGCCTACGAGATGCGCGAGCGCCGGCGCGAGGTCTTCGGTCCGCTCCCGATCGCGATCATCGCCGTGCTGATCGTGGTGGTGTTCCTCGCGTGGATCGCCATCACCTGATCGGATCCGGACCGTAGGATCCGAACATGCCCAACCACGCGCCCTCGTTCGCCGCCCGGTACCGAGACCTACGTCGACGCGTGGGTGTCGCCCTGGCTGCCACGGCGGTCGTGGCCGGCGCGGTGGTCACGGGGTGCAGCAGCGGTTCGGACGGTTCCGCGACCACGACCACGGAGGCGACCGTGACCACGAGTGCTGACGACGGGGGTGAGGTCGTCACGGAGCCCGGGCCCGTGACCGTGGGCGTGGGGGAGCAGGTGACGCTGGAGCTCCGGTCCAACCCGACCACGGGCTACTCCTGGGAGTTGACCGCTGCACCCGACACGTCGGTGGTGCGGGTGGTCTCGGACGAGTACGTCCCACCGGCCGAGCAGATCCCCGGCGCGGGCGGCTCGCAACGCATCGTGGTCGAGGGGGTCTCGCCGGGGACTGCGACGCTCGACTTCGGGTACCTGCGCCCGTGGGAGAGCGGCACCCCGCCTGCGGAGACGGCCTCGTTCCAGTTCACCGTGACCTGATCCCGACCCGGAACCGGGGCGTCGGAACTGGACACGGCCCGCTGGGCTCAGTCCTCGTGGGGGACGCCGAGTCCGCCCGCCAGTCGGGCCCGGGCGAGCTGGGCCAGCGGGAGCTCCAGCCCCAGCTCCTCGGCTCGGCCGAGTGCCAGGTCGAGGTCCTTCTCTCCGAGCGTGCGGACGTGGACCATCGTCTCGTACCAGTCGTCGCCGGGCTGGAGCGGCTCGGTGGTGCGACGCAACATGATCGAGCCGGGTCCGCCGGTGACCGCATCGGAGTGCCGAACGATCCGGCTGAGGTCGGACAGGTCGACCCCGGCGGCCTCGGCGAGCGCCTGGGCCTCGGACGCCGCGGTGAAGGCGACGAAGTGCAGCAGGTTGCGAGCCAGCTTGGCGACGGTGCCGTGTCCGACCGGCCCGAACCTGACGACGAGGTCGGCGAAGGTGGACCACGGGGGCCGCACTGCGTCGATGGCGTCCTCGTCGCCCCCGGCCAGGACGGCCAGGCGACCCTCGGCCGCGCCGATGAAGCCCCCGGAGACCGGTGCGTCGACCAACCGGACCCCGGCGGACTCGGCGAGCTCCGCCAGCTCGACGGCGGTCCCGACCTCGATGGTGGAGTGGACGCCCACGACGGCGCCGGGTCGCAGGGTCTCGAGGAGCTCGTCGAGCACGGTGCGAACCTGCCGGTCGTCGAGGACCATGACCGAGACCGCCGAACACGAGCGGCCGACCTCGCGAGCGGACGATGCCACCTCTGCGCCCCGTTCGGCCAGCGGTGCGACCCTGGTTGCGTCGAGGTCGCAGACCACGAGCCCCGCCGGCCACTCGAGCAGGCGTTCGGCCATGGGCGCGCCGATGTTGCCGAGTCCGATGAACCCGTACGGCCCGTCGGGGGGTGGAGCAGCTGCGGCGGCCATCACGCGACCGGTCCGTCGACGTCGGGCCAGACTGGCGCCGGGGCCCGGCCGATCGGGTAGTGGCCCGGGAGGTCCTGTGACAGCGACCGCTCCATGCGGGCGGTCATGCCCTCCGACAGCGTGCCGTCGGCCATCATCTCGAGGAACAGCGCCGTCGCGTTCCCGAAGTCGAAGAAGTCGCGCTGCCAGGCCCACCGGAAGTCGCCGGCGTACCCGAACCACGACCCACCGATGCCGCCGACCTCGTAGCGGCGACCGTCGTCCGTCTCGGCGACCTGCTTCCAGAGTCCGATCACCTGGCCGATCCGGTCATCGACGAGCACGTGCTGGTAGGGGTAGACCCAGCCGTCGAGGCCCCCCATCTCGAGGCCCAGCGCGATGCGTCGGATCTCCTCCCGGCCGACGGCCATGAAGTCCTCTCGTGGCCCGAAGTTCCACCCGTACGTGGCATCCTCGGTGTACATGTCGGCGAGCGGACCCCAGTCGCCCGCCACCTCGCAGTCGCGGTTCGCCTGCAGCCACCGCTGCACCATCTCGTCCATCTCGTCTCGGTCGAAGGTGGGCACGGTCACTCCTCGGTGATGTGGATCGCCCGGGTGGGGCAGTAGCGGACGGCGAGCTCGACAGCGGGGCGCAGGTCCTCCGGGGGCGAGGTGTCCAGGACGGTCAGGATGCCGTCACGCGACACCGCGAAGACCTGGGGAGCCTCCGACTCGCACACCCCGTGCCCCTGACACAGATCGGCGTCGAGCGTGATCGCCCAGCTCACGTGGTCGCTCCCGCGCCACCGGGCCCTGCCTCCGGTCGGCGCTCCCAGCGCACCTCGCAGGGTTGTGCGAGTTGGACGACCATCTTGGAGTGGTCGGCCCGGTAGGAGTCCGGTGCCTGGGCGAGCTCGAAGCGGTAGCGGGTGAGCAGCAGGGCGAAGATCGCCTTGAGCTGCATCATGGCGAACGCAGCACCGACGCACCGGTGCCGACCCGCACCGAACGGGATCCAGTCCCACGGGTTGACCACGTCCTCCTCCCGGGGCGGGAGGTAGCGGTGCAGGTCGAAGCGGTCCGGTTCCCCGAACGCGTCGTCGAGCCGGTTGGACACGGCGGGGGAGGCACCGACCAGATCGCCGGCCGGCACCGACCGGCCCAGGACCTCGAGGTCGCGCTGGGCGACCCGCAGCAGCAGGATCAGCGGCGGGTGGAGTCGCAGGGCCTCCTTGATGGCGGATTCGAGCAGCGGCATCTCGCGCAGCGCCTGGTAGGTGAGGTCGGCGCCGCCCGCGGCCAGACGGTCCTGCTCGTCGACCACCTCCTGGAACTGGTCGGGGTGCCGGAGCAGCTCGAGCAGGGTCCAGGCGGCCGTGGTGGAGGTGGTGTGGTGACCGGCGAACATCATCGCGATGAACATCCCGGTCACGACGTCCGCGTCGAACTGCAGTTCCCCGTCGTCGCGTCGGATCGACAGCAGCACGTCGAGCAGATCCCGGTCGTCGCCCTCCGCAGGGGCGCCCGCCAGCCGTTCGTCCATCACGTCGGCGACCAGTTCGACGAGCGCCGCCCGTGACTCGTCCCGTCGGCGGAAGCTCTCGATGTCGGCGTAGGGGTCGACGAAGGCCAGGGCATCCGTGCCCCGCTCGAGGTCGTGGTACAGCCGGGCGAAGCGATCGTCGAGCGAGCTGCGGAACTTCCTGCCGATCAGGCACGAGCTCGACGTGTAGATGGTCAGCTCCGCGAAGAAGTCGAGCAGGTCCACCTGCCCGGAACCGGCAGCGTCCCAGTCCGAGACCATCTCCTGCACCTCCCGGGCGATCGTCTCGGCGTGCCCGCGCATGTAGCGGTCGCGGAGCGCCTGGTTGTGGAGCATCTCCCGTCGTCGCTCCGGGCTGGCGTCGAACACCACACCCTCGCCGAAGATCGGGGTCATGAACGGGTAGGCCTCGGCCTGGTCGAGATCCTCGTCGGGAGCGCGGAAGTACCACTCGTTGGCTGCAGCGCCCGAGACGACCACGACCCGGCGTCCGGCCAGGTCGAACGATCCGACGGGTCCGCACTCCGTCCGCAACCGGGTGAGGAGTCCGATGGGGTCGGACCTGAGCTCACCGAGGTGGCCGGATTCCTCGGTGCGGCCCGACACCTCCGGGACTGCCGCAGCGCCGGTCACGGTGCACCGCCGTCCGGTTCGTCGACCGGGCGCAGGGGGGCCTCGGGCTCGACCTCGATCAGCGTCAGGTTGGTTCCGGGTGGCTGGGTGGCGGCGACGACGACGGCGCCGGCCACGGCCTCTGCGCTCAGGTAGCCGGCGTGGCGGACCAACCCCCACCGTCGCCACTCGTCGAGCACCGGGGTGAGCACCTCTGGTTCCCAGTCCATGCCCATGCCGGTCAACGTCGGACCCGGTCGGACGATCGACGCCCGCACGCCGGTCCCCTCGAGCTCCATCTGCAGCGCCCGCGCCATGCCCTCGAGTCCCCACTTGGAGCTGACGTAGGACGACATGAGCGGTCGCGGGAGCCGGACCACGTCCGAGGTGACGAACACCAGGTCACCGCGTCGCCGCCGGACCATCCCCGGGCTGAGACCGGCGACGAGTCGCTGGGCCCCGAGCAGGTTGACCTGCACCTGTGCAGCGAAGTCCGCGGGTGGGGTGTCGATCGTCGACTCCGGCAGGACGTCACCGGCGCAGGAGACCAGGATGTCCACCTCTCCGAGCAGCTCGACCGACCGTTCCGAGAAGGCGTCGATGCCGGAGGGGTCGAGCAGGTCGAGCGGGGCGACGTCGGCCGATCCGCCGGCTCTGCGGATCTGCTCGGCGGTCGCCTCGCAGCGTTCGACGCGCCGTGCTCCCAGCAGGACGGGGTGGCCGAGTGCGGCCAGGGCGACGGCGGTCGCCGCTCCGATGCCGGACGACGCACCGGTGATGACGGCGGGTCGTTCAGCAGCGGGGAGCTGGACCCGGTCGCTCACCGTGCCACCACGGTGGTCGGCAGGTGGGCGAAGCCCCGGACGTTGATGGAGTGGAACCGCACGGCGTCCTCCTCGTGCACCTCGTAGTCGGCGATCCGTGATCGGACCTCCGCGAGGCAGATCCGGGCCTCGAGCCGGGCCAGCGACGCCCCCAGGCAGAAGTGGCGCCCGACCCCGAAGCTGACGAGCGCCGAGGGGTCGCGCAGCAGGTCGTAGCGGTCCGGGTCGGTGAACACCGTCTCGTCACGGTTCGCCGAACCGACGAGCAGCAGCGCGGTGTCCCCGGGTTCCAGCACGGCGCCGTGGAGTTCGGTCCGTTCGGTCACGAGTCGGGTCAGCATCTGGGTGGATGCGTCGTAGCGGAGCGTCTCCTCGACCCACTGCTCGATCCCGTCCCCGCCGGCCGGGTCACTCCCGTCGCCGAGGGCGATCGCCCTCGCATCGGGGAACCTCCAGGCCCAGAACCACGCGTTCGCCAGCAGCTTGGTGGTGGTCTCGTTGCCCGCCACGACCATGAGGAACAGGAACGCCGTGATCTCGTCGTCGGTGAGTCGGTCGCCGTCGATCTCGGCGTCGATGAGCGCCGAGGTCAGGTCGTCGGTGCGCCGACGCCGACGCTCCGAGATCATGTCGGCGTAGTACCCGGCGAGCGTCAGCGCCGCCTCGACCCCGGCGGCGGGGACGTCCTGCACGCCCTCCTCCCGGTGGACGAGCAGGTCGGCGAGCCGTCGGAGTTCGGCCCGGTCCGGACCCGGTACACCCATGAGCTCCGAGATCACGTCCATCGGCAGCAGTCCGGCGAAGTCGCCGACGAAGTCGAACGTCCCTCGTTCGAGCGCAGCGTCGAGGTGGCCGACGGTCAGCGTCCGGATCCGGTCCTCGAGCTCGACCACCCGCCGAGGGGTGAACCCGCGCGAGACGAGCGCCCGCATCCGGGTGTGCCGGGGCGGGTCCATGGCGAGGAACGACATCGTGCGGTGGGCGTGGGGACCCGAGGCCGCCGGGTCCAGGCTGACGCCGTGGGAGTTGGAGAACCGCGCCGAGTCCCGGAACGCGGCCGTCACGTCGGCGTGGCGGGAGAGTGCCCAGAACCCGAGCTCGTCGTTGCGGTACACCGGCGACTCGGCCCGGAGCCTGCGGTACGTGGGGTACGGGTCCTCGTGGATCTCGTAGTCGTACGGGTTGTAGCGGAGCGTCCCGGTCACGCAGCCTCCTCGGACAGGATGATCGACGTGGCGACGGCGAGCCGGTCGGGCAGGTCCCGGTAGTCCAGGTAGCCCATCCCGGCCTGGAGCATCGCCCCGGAGAACACGAGTCCGAGCACCGCGAGGCGCTCGTCGTCGATGGTGTCGGGGTGGGCGCGACGGATCCGGTCGGCGATCTCGGCCCCGATGGCGTCCCGCAGCCTGGCGACCTCGGGGTCGTCGGCGAGGAGCGCCACGGTGCACGCAGCGGCGAGCTCGGGTTCGTCCGCCACCAGCGTGGCCACGGCACCGAGCGCGGCAGCGACCCGGTCGGCGGAGGCGTCGCCGGTCGACCCCGGCGATGGCAGCGCCGCCAGTCGCTGCCGGAACACCTCGGCGACCAAGTGGTCCCGGGACGCGAAGTACGTGTACGCGGTCGCCGGGGAGACGCCGGCCCGGGCCGCCACCCGGCGGACGGTCAGCCGCTCGGCAGGTCGGCTCCGGAGCTCCTCCACCGTGGCGGTGACCAGACGGGCGACGGTGTCGGCCTGACGACCGCTCAGGGCTCGACGGGGGACCGCCAGTGAACTGGACATGTGTCCAGACAGTAGTCTGATCCGGTCGGCGCGGCGAACCGTTCGCCGTCGAGCGACGGGGGACGAGGCGGCGGGTGGCGACGGGTCGGACGATCGAGGACCTCGACCGACTCGACCTGGCGGGACTCGGTCGGGAGTACCTCATGGCCGGGCACCTCATCGACCGGGTCGCCATGCCCCAGGTGATCGGTCGCCTGGGTGCGGCCGGAATGGTCGAGGTCGCGGTCGAGGAGTGGAGTGCTGCGAGTCCGCTCTACACGGAGCGGATCCGACGGTTGCTCGGTTTCGACCGCGAGCACGACGTCGCCGCCATGTTCAAGGGCATGCAGTTCGACGTGGGAGCCCCCCACGAGTTCCTCGACTTCCGCTACCGGGTCGACTCCCCGGATCGGGGCGGGTTCCACCTCGATCACTGCGGTGCCCTGATGGACGTCGAGCCGATGGGTGAGGAGTTCGTGCGTGCCGTGTGCCACGACGTGGAGGACCCCACGTTCGCCGCCACGCTGTGCGCCTCGGACCCGAGGGCGCGTGTCGAGCCGGTGCACCGCCCGCCTCGTCGCTCGGAGTCCGACCATCCGCACTGCGCCTGGACCGTGTGGATCGATCCGTCGGCACCGCCCGCGACGACCCCGGCCGTGGCCGACCGACTGCGCCCGGCCCGGCTGCTCGGACTCACCGTGCCGCTCCTGCCACTCGAGGATCCGGACGGTGGACGGACCGACTACCGGGGCCCGCTGGATCCGGACCTCCGTCTCGAGGACCTCTCCGTCGTGGCGTTGCGGGCTCTGTGCCGGGAGTTCGCGCTCCAGGGGCACCTGCTCGTCCTGGCCCACGCAGCGTCGCTCCACGAGCGGCTCGATCCGGAGGAGGTCGCCGAGGCGGTCGTCGCCGCCCAGGTCGGGACGGCGGGTGTCGTCTCGAGGCGGTTGGCTCGGTGGCTCTCGGGTCGGTCGTGGGTGCCCGCAGGTTCCGAGGAGTTCGTCGCCCAGGTGCTCGAGTTGCACCCGATGTTCGCACCGCGCGAGTACGTCGACGTCTGGATCGACGGTGACGGCGAGACGGTGGTCGTCCTCGGGGACTCGCCCGGCACCGAGGAGGTGGTGGCACTCGGGTGGCCGGCCCTGCTCGCCGACGGCCGCGCCGACGCCGCGGTGGCGGCCGCCGTCGAGGGGGCGTGGCCCGGATCGACCGCGGTGCCGGTCGAGGCACCGTTCGGTCGTCGTCGGGCGTGGCGGGTCGTGTCGCTGCCGGAACCCGTGCCGGAACGTCCCGAGGTGACGTTGGCCAGGTTCAGTACGGGTGCCGACTTCGTGTTCAACCGGGTGGGTTCGCGTGACGTGGGTCACCGGAGCGGGCGCCCTCCCGTGCCGGGCGGCGGCCCGGGGGAGCGGCTACCATGACGACGTCCCCCCGACACTCGAGCGGGTGGCCGGACCCCCGGGTCGGCCCCAGCGGTGGTCGGGACCAGCCGGTCCGTCGGGCACCGTCGCCGCGTCGCGGACCGGGTGTCGAGCGGATCCAACGAGACGAGCGAGGTGCGAGATGGGAGCGAGTCGGACGAGCTTTGCCAAGCTGCAGCGGGACCGGGCGAAGAAGGCCAAGGCGCAGGCCAAGCGGGAGCGTCGCCTCGACCGTGACGGCCCCATGCCCGAGGGCGACGGCGAGGACGAGGACTTCGTGATCCCCGAGGGCGAGGAGGAGCTCTCCGCCGAGGACCTGCTCGCGCTCGTCGAACAGCTCCACGCCGACTTCGAGGCCAAGCGCATCGACTTCGACGAGTTCGAGGAGCGCAAGACCGAGTTGTTCGCCCGTCTGACCCTCTGACCCGACCGTGTGACCTGGTGCCCCGGGCCGGTGAGCCGGTCCTGTGACCCCCCGCCCCGGCGGAGCGATCGGCGGGTCGTTCCGCTAGGGTGACGGCTCCGTCCACGAGGGGAGCCGAACGATGGGCAAGCGCAAGGAACGCAAGCTGAGCGAGGATCTCGGCCGTCTGGCAGCCGTCGCCGGTGCCACCGCTGCCGTGGCGCAGACGGTCGCCACCGCCACCGATCGGGCCGAGGACGCCGTGGAGTTCGCCACCGAGACCGCGGCCCAGGTGGCCGAGGCCGGCCGCTCGGCGAGGAAGTGGTTGCTCCTGGTCGCCGTGCTCGGTGTGGTCGGCCTCGTCGTCGTGCTGCTGGCTCGGCGGTCGTCCTCGACCGCCCCCGCACGATTCGCGGACGTCGACGCCGGACCGGCGGCACCGGTCGACGTCGCTGTGACGACCTCGGCCTGAGTTGCGCCACGACCCGGCCGAGGTCGCCGACCTCGGCCGACTGGCCCGGGTCGCCGGGTTCGTCTACCGCCACCACCGTGTCGTCGCCGTCATCTGGCTGGTGGTGCTGGTGGGTGCCGGCTACCTCGCGACGACCGACCACGACGCCACGTCCAACAGCTTCTCGGTGCCCGGCACCGACTCGCAGGCCGCCTACGACCTGCTGCAGGAGCGGTTCACCCAGCAGAACTCGCTGACCACGACCGTCGTGCTCGAGGCGGCCGAGGGTGCCAGGCTCTCCTCGTCGGCACCCGCGGTCCAGGCGTTGGTGGCCGAGATCGAGCGGATCCCCGGCGTCGCGAGCGCCTCCGACCCCCTCACGACCGACCTCGTGGAGCAGTTGCAACAGGCGGCGCCTGCGCTCCCGCCGTTCGAGGCGGAGCTCGCCCGGGCGCTCGCCGCCGGCCTCCCACCGACGGTCTCCGAGGACGGGCGCGTCGCTGCGATCACGGTGACCTACGACGCCGACCTCGACACGCTCCTCGGCCGGTACCCGCCGAGTTCGGACCTCGCGGCCACCGCCTACGACAACCCGTACGCCCAGTTGCAGCGGGTGCTCGACGCGTCGACGCCGCCGGGAGTGGAGGCGTTCATCGGCGGTCAGGTGGCGGACGTCTGGAACCAACCGGTGAGCTTCTGGTCGAGTCACGCCGACGAGGTCGGCCTGGCGATCGGAGCGGTGCTCCTGCTGCTCGCGTTCGGGTCGCTGTTCGGGATGCTCATCCCGATCGTGACGGCGCTGTTCGGTGCCGTCACCGCCTCGGGACTCGTCTACCTGCTCGCGACGCAGGTGACGGTCAGCTCGGCAGCTCCCGCGGTGACGCTGATGATCTCGATCGGTGTCGGGCTGGACTACTCCCTCCTGATCGTGACCAGGTTCCGGGAGGAGCTCGGGTCGGGCATGTCACCGCACCGTGCGGCCGCCGTGGCCGTGGCGACATCGGGCCGATCGGCACTCTTCGCCGGGGTGACGGTGGTCCTCGCCCTCCTCGGACTCCTCATCATCCCGATCCCACTCGTGCGGACCCTCGGCGTCTCGGCGGCCATCGGCGTGGCGGTCATGATGATCGCCGCGTGCACGCTCCTCGTCGCGCTCATCGGCTTCGCCGGGGGCAGGATCGACCGGATCTCGATCCGCCGGAGGCGCGACGAGTCGGTCGAGCTCACCGAGTCCTTCTGGGGCCGGTTCGCCGCCAGGGTGGCTGCCCACCCGTGGCCCGCGCTGATCGGCGGCACGGTCGTGCTCCTGATCCTCGCGATCCCGTTCACCCGCATCGAGTTCGGGATGCCGGCCGACAACTCCCTGCCGGCGGGCTTGTCGCAACGGAGCGCCTTCGAGTTGGTCGACGAGGGGTTCGGGCCGGGGACCAACGGGCCGCTCGTCGTGGCCGTGGGGCTCCCGAACGCCGTGCCCTACGTCCAGGCGTTCGAGGAGCTGGGTCGGGTGAACACGACCCTCGGTGCGCTCCAGGCCCCGGGGACCGTCGCGGGAATCGAGTACTCGGTCGGACCCGTCCCCAACGACCCCTCGTCGACCTCGGCGGTGATCTACCAGATCGTCCCGTCGAGCGGCCCCAACGATCCGCCCACCACCGAACTGGTCGACCGGCTCCGTCGTGATCTGGCTGCTGCCACGGCCGGCACCCCGCTCGTCGCCCACGTGGGAGGATCGACGGCGACGCTGATCGACCTCACGGACCTGGTGACGAGGTACCTCCCGTTCGTGATCGGCGCAGTGGTGCTCGGTGCGTTCGTGTTGTTGGTGCTCGTGTTCCGGTCGATCCTGGTCCCGCTCAAGGCGGCGGTCATGAACCTGATCTCGATCGCCGCGGCCTACGGCGTCGTCGTCGCGGTGTTCCAGTGGGGTTGGGCCAAGGGGCTGGTCGGGATCAGCGAGTCGATCCCGATCGTCTCGTTCGTCCCGCTGGTCATGTTCGTCATCCTGTTCGGGCTCTCCATGGACTACGAGGTGTTCCTGATGAGCCGCATCAAGGAGGAGTGGGACCGCAGCGGTGATCCGAGGACGTCGGTGATCCGCGGTGTCGCCGGCACGGCCAAGGTCATCACGACCGCCGCGCTCATCATGCTGGCCGTGTTCCTGTCGTTCGTCGCCAACGCCAACCCGACCGTGAAGCTCATCGGATTCGGCATGGCGGTCGCCGTGCTGCTCGACTCGACGATCGTCCGGATGATCCTGGTGCCGTCGCTCATGGAGCTCTTCGGCCGACGCGCCTGGTGGTTCCCGTCCTGGTTGGGCTGGCTGCCGTCCCTCGACGTCGAAGGTCGAGGTGTCGTCGCCGCCGTGGCGGAGGAGGAGGGGTCGGGGTCACCCCCGTCCTGAGCCGTCCCCCGACGGGACGAGGGCCTCTGCGGCAGACGCGATGTTGTCGATCATGTCGCCGAACACGATGTTGTGGAACGGGCTGATCGAGCGCCAGTAGGCGTGACCGGCCAGTCCGCGGGGCAGGAAGAGCGCCCGCTGGTCGATCACCGAGGTCCCGGGCCGACTGCCGGGTCGGATCCGGAACTCGAGCCAGGCCTCGCCCGGCAGGCGCATCTCGGCCCGCAACCGGAGCAGGCTCGGCCGGTCGAGTTGCTCGACCCGCCAGAAGTCGACGACGTCCCCCGTGCGCAGCTCGTCCGGGTGTCGCCGGCCGCGCCGGAGCCCGACCCCGCCCACGAGCCGGTCGGCGAACCCCCGGAGCGCCCAGGCGGACGCCCAGGAGTACCACCCGTGCTCACCGCCGATGCCCTCGACGATGCGCCACACGGTCTCGGGATCGGCCTGGACCTCCCGCCGTCGTTCGTCCCGGTAGGCGCTCCCGCCGCTCCAGTCCGGATCGGTGGGCATCGGATCGCTCGGGGCTCCGGGCCACGACGCGCTCGACCAGCGGGTCTCCACCTCGAGATCCCGCACCCGGGCGAGCGCCAGCCGGACGCTCTCGTCGAAGGGAACCGGGTCGAGTTCGATCAGGTCACGGATGTCCTGCTCGGTGGCGACGACCGAGTTGCGGAGCGACTCGATCAGCGGCTGGGCGAGCGGCTTGGGCACGGGTGTGATGATGTTGACCCAGTGGCTCGACAACCACGGGGTGAGCACCGGCACCGGCAGGATGACCCGGGGCCGCAATCCGGCGATCCGGGCGTACCGCTGCATCATCTCCCGGTAGGTCAGGACGTCGGGCCCGGTGATGTCGAAGCGCCGGTTCGTCTCGGGCGGGAGCCCGGCGGCGCCGAGCAGGTAGCTCAGCACGTCACGGACGGCGATCGGCTGGACCCGGGACTCGACCCACTTGGGGGTGACCATCACCGGGAGCCGTTCGGTGAGGTAGCGGAGCATCTCGAAGCTGGCGCTGCCGCTCCCGATGATGACCCCCGCCTGGAGGATCACCGCGGGCACCGGACCCCGCAGCAGGATGTCACCCACCTCGGCCCGGGAGGCGAGGTGCGGCGATGCCACCTCGTCGGGGGGAGGCTGGAGTCCGCCCAGGTAGATGATCCGCCCGACGCCCTGCTCGGCGGCCGCCTCGACGACGTTGCGCGCCGCTCGCCGGTCGGCGTCTGCGAAGTCGTCGTCGGATCCGATCGAGTGGACGAGGTAGTAGATCAGGTCGACACCCTCGGCGGCGCGTCGCACGTCACCGGCGTCCAGGACGTCGCCGGCGACGACCTCGACGCCGTCGGCCCAGCTGACGTCGGCGAGCTTCTCGGGGGACCGGGTGAGGCACCGGACCCGGTGGCCCGTCGCCACGAGCAACGGGGCCAGACGGCCGCCGATGTAGCCGGTCGCCCCGGTCAGCAGGATCTCCACGGTGCGGAGCCTACGGGGCGAATCGGTCCGGACCCGGCCGGTAGCCTGACCGACGTGTCGTCAGCGGGTGGCAGCGTGCCGGGCACCGACTACCGGCGAGCCGTGAGCGGAGGCGTGACCGGCGCGCCGGTGGCGGGCCGGAGCGACCTGGACCGAGCCTGTCGGGCTGCGCTCGCAGCCGGTGCCACTGCGCCCCGGGTGGCCGTGCTCGGCGCCGGTGCCGGAGGGCTCTGCGCCGCCATCCAGCTCCGCACGGCCGGGATCGACGCCGTCACGGTGTTCGAGAAGTCCGACGGTGTCGGTGGGACGTGGCGGGACAACACCTACCCGGGCGCTGCGTGCGACGTGCCGTCGCACCTGTACAGCTTCTCGTTCGCCTCCAAGCCCGACTGGTCCAGGAAGTACGCCCCGCAGCCCGAGATCCTGGGGTACCTCGAGTCGCTCGTCGAACGGTACGACCTGCACCAGGCCCTCCGGTTCGGGACCGAGGTCACCGATGCGACCTGGGACGAGGGCGCCGGACGGTGGGTGCTCGGACTCCGTGACGCTGCTGGCCGACGGTCCCGGGAGGAGTTCGACGTCGTCGTGTCGGCGCTCGGCCAGCTCAACCGGCCGTACGTCCCCGACATCCCGGGACTCGAGGACTTCGCCGGGACGGTGTTCCACTCCGCCCGGTGGAACCACGACCACGACCTCCGGGCGGAGCGCGTCGGGGTGATCGGGATCGGCGCCTCGGCGATCCAGTTCGTCCCACGGGTGGCCGAGGTCGCCCGGTCGACGGTCCTGTTCCAGCGGAGTGCCAACTACGTGGCCCCGCGGAACGATCGCGTCTACCCGGTCTGGGTCCGCCGGGTGTTCACCCGGTTCCCGTGGATCCAACGGATGTACCGCGACTCGATCTACTGGCGGCTCGAGGCGCGGTTCACGCTCATGCGCCGCGACAGCCGGCTCGGACGGATGCTCGCCGCGAGCTTCGCCAAACGGCTGCGACCGCTCACCCGGCGCGGCCTGAGCGAGGCCGCACTGATCCCGGACTACCCGCCCGGGTGCAAGCGGATCCTCATCGCCGACGACTGGTACCCGACGCTGCTCCGGCCCGGTGTCGACGTCGTGACCGAGCCGGTCGATCGGGTCACCGCCCGGGGGGTCGTCACGGCGGACGGGGTCGAGCACCCGCTCGACACCCTCATCTTCGGCACGGGGTTCAGGACCACGGAGTTCCTCTCGCCCGTCCGGTTCACAGGACGGGGTGGGGTGGACCTCGACGAGGTCTGGCGTGACGGGGCCCGGGCGTACCTGGGTCTGTCGGTGCCGGGCTTCCCGAACCTGTTCATGCTCTACGGCCCCAACACCAACCTGGGGCACAACTCGATCCTGTTCATGATCGAGCAGCAGGTCGGCTACCTCGTGCAGCTGCTGCAGCAGCAGGTCGTGCTCGGGGCCCGGGCCGCCGACGTCCGGAACGCAGCCGCTGACCGGTTCGACGACGAGGTGCAGTCGGCTGCCGCCCAGACGGTCTGGGCCGAGGGCTGCAGCAGTTGGTACAAGGATGCCAGCGGGCGGATCACGAACAACTGGACGGACCACACGACGGCGTACCGCCGGCGGCTCGCCCGTCCGGACCTGGCCGACTGGGAGCTGCTCGGCACCTGAGTTCAGGCGTCGAGGTCGAGCTGCTCGACGAAGCGCCGCACGTCCTCCCGGTCGCGGGTTCGACGGAACGCCGGGAGTCGATCGAGGATGCGGCGCCGGTACCCCGCCTCGGCGAGTCGGGGATCGAGCACCACGACGATCCCTCGGTCGGACACCGTGCGCAGCAGTCGGCCGGCCCCCTGGGCGAGTCCCACGGCGGCGGCGGGGACGGACACCTCGGCGAACGCCCTGGCCTCGCTGACGAGCTCGCCGCGGGCCTGGACGATCGGATCGCTCGGGACGGGGAACGGGAGCTTGTCGATGACGACGGCCGAGCAGGTCGGGCCCGGTGCGGAGATGCCGGTCCAGAAGCTCGCGGTCGCCAACAGGGTGGCGTGCTCGTCGTCGAGGAACTCCCGCTGCAGGACGGGGTTGGGTGCATCCCCCTGCACCAGGATCCGTCGATCGGGGAGCCGCTCGACGAGTGCGCCGGCGGTGCGGTCGAGCATCCGGCGTGAGGTGAAGAGCCCGAGGGTGCGACCGTCGAGCAGTTCGACGACCCACTCCAGTTCGTCCACCACGGCGTCGGGCCAGCGCGGATCGGTCGGGCGCGGAATCCTCGGGACGTGGAGCAGTCCGTGGTTGCGGACGTCGAAGGGGGAGTCGACCGCCACGTAGCGCGCGTCGAGTCCGAGGCGGGCAGGGGTCTCCGGGTCGAGGGTGGCCGAGCACATCACCACCGTCGGCGCGCTGGAGCCGTCGTCCTCCGACACCCGCCACGCGATCCTGCGCAGCGTGTCGGCGACGTCGATGCGCGTGAGCTCGAGCGACGTCCGACCGGTGACGGACTCACTCACCCAGCGCACCTGGCCCACCTCCAGTTCGGCAGTGACGGCGTCGAGGTCGTCGGCGAGACCCTCGGTTGACCGGGCCGTCCGCTCCGCCCGGTGTCGGGCCGTGGTCGACCCCGACTGCCGGGCGGCGTCCCGGATCGACGCCACGCCGTCGATCGCCGCGTCCACGGCGATACGGGCGTCAGCGAGGGCGGCCATCAACGGCTCGGGGAGTGGACCCTCGAGCCGAGTGGCCCGTCGGTCACCACCGAGCTCGTCCAGGGTCGTCCGCAACTGGACCTCGACCTCATCGGCCGCTCGTTCCAGAGCTCGTGGTGGTCCCGGGTCGCCGGCCACCAAACGGGCGTAGGACCGGGCTGCTGCCCGCAGTCGGCCGGGTCCCACCGAGGTCCCGAGGGCCCCGACGAGTGCGTCCTCGAACTCGTGTGCCTCGTCGACGACGAGGACCTGGTGCTCGCCCAACAGGGTCGAACCCGACTGCAGGTGTGCGGCGTAGAGGTGGGCGTTGACCACGACGACGTCGGCAGCGAGCGCAGCCTCCCTGGCGAGCTCCGACCAGCAGTCGGCGGCGTGGTCGCAGCGCGCCGCCCCGGGGCACTCCCCGGAGCTGACCGACACCGCCGACCAGGCCGCGTCGTTCGGCTCGTCGGTCAGCTCGGCCCGGTCGCCCGTGTTGGTGCGGCCGGCCCACTCCACCAGGACCGCGATCTCCCCCGGATCGGCGCGGTCCGTCGGTTCCGATGCGGCGCCAAGGTCGAGTTCGGCAGTCCCGTCCCGCCGGATCGTGAGGTCGGACATGGCGGCCCGGCACAGGTAGTTGTTGCGGCCCTTCAGCACGGCCCACGAGACGTCGTCGAACGGCGCAGCCGCAACGGGGAGGTCCTCCTGGGCGAGCTGGTCCTGGAGCGCCCGGGTCGCGGTCACGACGACCGTCCGCAGGCCCCGGGTCGCGGCGTCGAGCACCGGGACCAGGTAGGCCAGGGACTTGCCGACACCCGTGGGTCCCTGGACGGCGACGTGCTCGCCCGTGTCGATCGCCCCTGCCACCGCCCGGAGCATCTCCACCTGTGGGGGTCGCGGGCTCCCGCCGGGGAGCGCGCCGACCACCCGGTCGAGGTACGCCTCGACCTCGGTGGTGGTCACCGGAGGGGCTCCGCCGGGCCGTGGGTCACAGGGTCGGGGGCAGGACGGCCTCCACGAGGGCCGGACCCTCGGTGGCCAGCGCACGACCGAGCTGCGTTGCGAACTCCTCGGCGGTCGTGGCCCGACTGGCGGGGACCCCCATCCCGGTGGCGAGCGAGACGAAGTCGAGGCCGGGGATGTCGAGCATCTCCTTGGCGCGCGGTCCGGCCGTCCCGGCCCCGACCCGGTCGAGCTCCATGTTCAACACCGCGTAGGACCCGTTGTTGAGGATCACCGTCGTGACGTCGAGGCCCTCCCTGGCCTGCGTCCACAGGGCCTGGAGGGTGTACATGGCGCTGCCGTCGGCCTCGAGGTTGATCACCTTGCGGCCGGCGGCGGCGACAGCCGCGCCGGTGGCGGCGGGTGCCCCGTAGCCGATGGACCCACCGGTGAGGCAGAGCCAGTCGTGGGGAGGGGCACCTGCCGTGGCGCCGGAGACGAACAGTCCGGCGGTGTTGCCCTCGTCGACGACCACCGCACCCTCGGGCAGCAGTGCGCCGAGGGCCGAGGCGACGCTCTGGGCATCGAGCGAGCCGGTCGGCAGTTCGGGTCGGTCGGCCGGTGCGCCGGCGGTCGACGGGCTCGCCCCGAGTTCCTCTGCGAGCGCGGCGAGCGCACCGACGGCGTCCTCGTCGGGTGCGGCGAGCACGTGGACCACGCAGCCCTCGGGCACGAGGTCCGAGGCCTTCTCGGGGTAGGCGAAGAACGACACCGGTGAGGACGTGTCCACGACGACGAGGTGCCGGAGTCCGTCGAGCTGCATCTGCGCGAACTCGGCGAGGTAGGCGAGCCGGTCGACCGACGGGATCCCAGCGCCTCGTTCGAGCCGAGCGGGGAAGGTCTCGGCGAGCAGCTTCGTCCCGGTCGCCTCGGTGATCCCGGTGGCGGTGCGGAGACCGTCGGCACGCAACGTCGTCCCGCCGAGGAGCAGGGCTGCGGGCTCGTCGCCCCGCAGCACCGCAGCGACGGCCTCGATGCGGTCGGCCGGCACAGCAGCCGGGGCCTGCCGATCGCTCGGACCGACGGGTCCGGGGGAGTCGAGCCAGCACACGTCCGCCGGGAGGATCAGGGTGGCGACCTGACCGGGTGGACCGCACGCAGCGGCGACGGCGTCGGCGCCGTCACGGGCGACCGACTCGGCCGTCGTGGAGGACCGGATCCACCCCGAGACGCCGCGGGCGATCGACGCGATGTCGGACTGCAGCGGAGCGTCGTACACAGCGTGGTACGTGGCGTGGTCGCCGACCACGTTCACGACCGGGGTCTTCGCGCGCCGCGCGTTGTGCAGGTTGGCCAACCCGTTCCCCAGACCGGGGCCGAGGTGCAGGAGCACCGCGGCGGGCCGGTCGGCCATGCGTGCGTACCCGTCGGCCGCACCGGTGGCGACGCCCTCGAACAGGGCCAGCACCGATCGCATCTCGGGCACGTCGTCGAGCGCGTGGACGAAGTGCATCTCCGAGGTGCCGGGGTTCATGAAGCAGACGTCGACACCGGCGTCGACGAAGGTGCGGATCAGGGCCTGTGCGCCGTTCACGTGTCGTCCTTTGTTCGTTGGAGCGTGTTCGTTGGAGCGTGTTCGTTGGAGCGTGTTCGTCGGAGCTCGTTCGTAGGAGCTCCGGTCAGTCGAAGATGGTGCCGGGGTTGAGGATCCCCGAGGGGTCGAACGCCTGCTTGATCCGGCGCATCAGCGCGATCTTCTTCGGGTCCTCGAGTTGCAGGAAGTGCTCCTTCTTGGCTCCACCGATGCCGTGCTCGGCGGAGATGGCACCCCCGAGCTGCATCCCGGAGGCGAAGAGCTCGTGCAGCAGGCGGCTGCGCCGCTCGTCGTCTGCGCAGAAGACCCCCAGGTGGACGTTGCCGTCGCCGGCGTGCCCGCACCCGGCGATCCACGCCTCGTACTCGGCGGCGAGCTCGCTGACCCGTTGCATGAACACGGGGATCTGCGCCCGGGGGACCACGACGTCCACGATGTCGTCGGCGCCGCTGGCCTTCGCCATCCAGAACGCCTGCTCGCGGGCGGCGATGAGCTCGCCGGCGGCCTGCGGTGGCAGGACGAACACGTCGAGTGCGCCGAGTTCGCCGAGCTGCTCGGCGAGTGCGCCGAGGTCACCCTCGAGTCGGTCCTCGTGCGCGTTCTCGAGCACGACGACGAGGTAGGCGAGCGCGGTGTCCTTGATCTCCTGGGGGATGCCGAGCTCGAGGCCGCTGTAGCTGGCCGTCGCCGACATCGTGAGCAGGTCGATGTACTCGAGCACGAGCGGGCCGATGCCCGAGTCGACGATGCGCGGCACTGCGGCGGTCACCTCGTCGAGGGTCGAGAACGGGGCGAGGACCGTCGCCTGGTGCTCCGGCCGGGGGTAGAGCTTGATGACGACCTCGGTGACCAGCGCCAGCGTCCCCTCACTGCCGACGATCAACTGGGTCAGGTCGTAGCCGGTGGTCGACTTCACGTAGCGACCGCCGGTCCGCAGGACCTCGCCACCGGGGAGGACCACCTCGAGTCCGAGCACCTGGTGCCGTGTGACGCCGTACTTCACGGCGCGCATGCCACCGGCGTTGGTGGCGACGTTCCCTCCGATGCTCGCCGAGTACTCGCCCGGGTAGACCGGGTAGACGAGTCCGAGCGGTCGGAGCGCCTCGTCGAGGTCGACCAGGCGGACCCCCGGTTGGACGACCGCCAGGTGGTTCTCGGTGTCGATCTCGAGGATCTGGTCCATGCGGTCGAAGCAGATGACGATCCCGTCGGCGAGTGGTGTCGCGGCGCCGGAGAGGCCGGTTCCACTGCCCCGGGCGGTGACCGGCACGCCCAGCTCCTCGGCGAGTGCCAGCACGGCGGCGACCTGTGCCGTCTCGGTCGGACGGACGACGGCGAGCGGGCGGACCGCCTCGACGGTCAGGCACTCGTCGTGCGTGTCGTCCTCGTGGACGTCGTCGCCCGCGCTGACCCCTGTGGTTCCCACGATCCCGACGAGCGACTCGATCAGTTCCGGCACCTCGACCCCCGTGTCCCGACTGGCGTGGGCGTACGCTAGCCCCGGCGGTGGTCGTCGACTCAGCCGGACCGGAACGGGTCCGTGAGGGGAGGTCCCTGGTGGACGTCGAGGAGATCCTGATGGTCTACGACGCCGATGCGGGCGTCGTCGGTGAGCTGCGGTACGTGGTGGGGAAGCTCGCAGGCCGCCACTGCGGGCTGTGCGACGTGACGCACGGAGCGCTCCGGAGGAAACCCGCCTTCGACGAGCTGGTGTGCGGCCTCGACGTTCCGGTCCACGTGTGGCACCGCAACGAGCAGCCCGCCGACGTCGCTGCCCACACGGCCGGTCGCACCCCGATCGTCGTGGCCCGACTGGGCGACGGATCGCTCGTGGACCTGCTGGCCGCCGACCAACTGGACGCGTGCTCGGGCGACGTCGACCGATTCGGTGCCGCCCTCGCCGCGGCGCTCGACCCGCCGTCGCCCCCTGGGTCAGCCCGGGTTCACGACGGAGACGTCGACGCTGTGGTGGACCGGCTCGGCGAGTGACCGGGCCACGTAGCACTTCTCGCCGGCCACCGAGAACAGCTCCTCCGCGGTCGACACCGCACCGGCGGAGATGCCGACCCGGGCGCGGAGTGTGACGTCGCGCAGGGACCCCTCGCTGCCCTCGACCACCAGTCGGCACGAGGCCGAGTCCTCGTAGGTCTCGACCACCACACCGTTGCGGGCGCACAGGTGCAGGAACCACAGCATGTGGCACTGCGAGACGGACCCGAGCAGCAGGTGCTCGGGGCTCCACCCGCCCGGGGAATCGGGAGGGGTCGTCGGGATGGTCGGACGACCCTCGGCAGCGAGCTCGCCGTCCTTGCCGTAGGAACGCGTCGCGGTCCCCGTCCCGTCGTTGCCGACCCAGGTGAGCGTGGTGCTGAACTCGCTGCTGCCCACGGTGCCCCCCGACTCAGATCCGCTCGAAGTTCCGGCGGAGCTCCCACTCGGTGACGGTGTTGTTGAACGATCTCCACTCGTCGCGGACCTGGTGGAGCAGGTGGAAGTGGACCGTCTCGCCGAACGCCTCCCGGGCGAACTCGGAGTCGCGGAACGACTCGAACGCCTCGACGATGTTCCAGGGGATCCGCTCGACGTCGTCGGCGGTGTAGCCGTTGCCCAGGTAGGCGTCGCCGCAGTCCAGGTCGCGGTCGATTCCGTCGAGTCCCGCCGCGATGATGGCGGCGAAGGCGATGTACGGGTTGCAGTCGGCGCCCGGGATGCGGGACTCGACGCGCATGCCGGCACCGTGGCCCACGAGGCGCAGGCCGCACGTGCGGTTGTCGGGCGACCAGACGACGGCGGTCGGCGCCCAGGAACCGGGCTGGTACCGCTTGTAGGAGTTCACGAACGGGGCGAAGCAGATGGAGAGTTCGCGGGAGTGGGCGAGCAGCCCGCCCATCCAGGACCGGAAGATCGGCGACATGTCGTGTGGTCCGTCACCGGGGCAGAGCGGGGCACCGTCGGTCGACCAGATCGAGGAGTGGATGTGGCAGCTCGATCCGGGCTCGTCGATCCTGGGCTTGGCCATGAAGGTGATCGACTTGCCCTGCAGGTGGGCGATCTCCTTGGCGCCGTTCTTGTAGATGGTGTGGTTGTCGGCCATCGTCAGCGCGTCGGAGTAGCGCAGGTTGAGCTCGTGCTGGCCGGGGGCCGCCTCGCCCTTGGAGAACTCGACCGGCAGGCCCGCCGCGAGCATCTGGTTGCGCAGCTCGCGCAGGAGGGGCTCGTCCTTGGTGGTCTGGAAGACGTGGTAGTCGAGGTTGTACCAGGACGAGGTCTGGGCCTCGAGGTTGCGGTAGCCCTGGGCCGCGAGCTCGTCGTAGGTCTCGTGGTAGGCGAAGAACTCCAGCTCGGAACCGACCATGACGTGGAGGCCGCGCTCGGCTGCACGCTCGATCTGGCGCTGCAGGATCTGCCGTGGCGACACCGGGACCGGGGTGCCGTCGTGCTCGACGACGTCGCACAGGACCATGGCCGTCCTGGGCAGCCACGGGGTGACCCGCAGCGTCGACAGGTCGGGCCGACCTCGGAAGTCGCCGTAGCCGCCGTCCCAGGTGGCGTACTCGTAGCCCTCGACGACGCTCATGTCGACGTCGACGGTCAGCAGGTAGTTGCAGGCCTCGATGCCCTCGCCGCCGGTGCCGTCCTCGTCGACGATGTGGTCGACGAAGAACCGGCCGGTGACGCGCTTGCCCATGAGCCGGCCCAGCAGGTCGGTGAACGCGACGACGACGGTGTCGATCTCGTCGGCGTCGACGAGCGTTCGCAGTGTCGGCAGGTCGATCTTGCCGGTGGTGGGCATGTTGGTCTCCCTGTGAGGGTGCTGCGTGGGTGCCCCGTCGGGCGGGGGCTCGGGACTACTCCGGGGTGGTGTAGGCGGCGGTGATGCCACCGTCGATGAGCAGGGACTGCCCCGTCATGAACGAGGACTCGTCGGAGGCGAGGAACAGCGCACCCTCGGCGATCTCGACCGCCTCGCCGAACCGCCCCATGGGGACGTGGACCAGACGGCGCTGGCGCTTCTGTTCGTCGGACAGGTACTTGGCCAGCAGCGGCGTCAGGACGGGTCCCGGGCAGAGTGCGTTCGCCCGCAGGCCCTGACGGGCGTAGATGACGGCGATCTCACGCGTCATCGACAGGACCGCCCCCTTGGACGCCGTGTAGGCGATCTGCGGCGTGGCCGCACCCAGGTGGGCGACGAAACTGGCGACGTTCACGATCGATGCGCCGCCCCGGCCCACCCCGGGTCCGCCCGACTCGACCGTGCGCAGCATGGCGGGGATGCCGTGCTTGCAGCAGAGCGCCAGGCCGGTCACGTTGACGCGCAGTGTGGTCTCCCAGACGTCCACACTGGTGTTCTCCGGCCCGTCGTCGTCCCCGAGGGACACGCCGGCGTTGTTGTAGAGGACGTGCAGTCCGCCGTGGGTGTCGACGGCGTGGTCGACGGCCGCTGCGACGGAGGACTCGTCGGAGACGTCGCAGTGGACCGCCGTCGCCGTTCCTCCCGCACCGGTGATGGCATCGACGGTGGCGGTGCCGTCACCGACATCGGCGACGACCACGGTGGCTCCCTCGGCGGCGAATCGCTCTGCCGCCACCCGACCCAGACCGGATGCGGCTCCGGTGATCAGACAGACCTTGTCGTCGAGACGTCCCATGGCGTGGGGAGGCTAGCGGCTCGGAGTCCCTACACTCCCACGCCATGAGCGAGACAACCACGACGGACGCCCGATCGGTGCGACGGCACCCACTCCTGGTGGCCGGTGAGGCGGTCACCACCTCGACCGGCGGGGAGCTCGAGGTCCGCAACCCCGCGGACGACTCGGTGGTCGACGTGGTGGCCCAGGCCGGACCCGCCGAGCTCGAAGCGGCGCTCGTCGCGGCGTCGGCCGCGGCGGACTCCGGGGTGTGGGGCTCGGTGAGCGCGACCGATCGCGGCCGGGTCCTGCGCCGGGCGGCGGACCTGCTGCGCGAGCGGGCCGAGGACTTCGCGTGGGCCGAGGTGCGCACGGCCGGCCACACGATCGCCGACGCCCGGTGGGAGGCCGGCGCCATGGCGGACGTCGTCGACTACTACGCCGGTGCCGCCAACAAGCACACGGGGTCGGTCGTCCCGACCCCCGACCCGGGCCTGGGACTGGTGCTGCGGGTCCCGGTGGGAGTCTGCGGACTGATCGTCCCGTGGAACTTCCCGATGCTGATCGCCACGTGGAAGCTCGCTCCGGCGCTCGCCTGCGGCAACCCGGTCGTGCTGAAGCCGGCCTCGCTCACCCCGGTCACGGCCGTCATGCTGGGACAGGTCCTGCTCGACGCGGGCGTCCCGCCCGAGGCCGTGAGCATCCTGCCCGGTCCCGGCTCGAGCATCGGGGAGTCGCTGGTCACCGACCCGAGGGTGGCGAAGGTGTCGTTCACGGGCGACTCCGCGACCGGCTCCCACCTGATGGCCCGGGTCGCCCCCAACGTCACGCGGATCTCGCTCGAACTCGGTGGCAAGTCGGCGGCCATCGTGTTCCCCGACGCCGACCTGGAGGCTGCGGTCGACGCCATCCCGTACTCGGTGTTCGCCAACGCCGGCCAGGACTGCTGCGCCCGGAGCCGGATCCTCGTCCACCGGTCCGTCTACGACGACTTCACGGCGGCCTTCGCCGCACGGACCGAGCAGCTCGTCGTCGGCGACCCGTCGGACGAGTCGACCGAGATCGGTCCCCTCATCACCGAGGCGCAGCGGGCCACGAGCCTGGACTACCTCGACGTGGCCCGCGCCGAGGGCGCCGAGGTGGTCTGCGGCGGGACCCCGAGTGGACCGGGGTGGTTCCTCGAGCCGGCCGTCGTCGCCGGTGTCGACAACGAGATGCGTGTCGCCCGCGAGGAGATCTTCGGTCCGGTCGCTGCGGTCATCCCGTTCGAGGACGAGGCGGACGCCGTGCGGATCGCGAACGACAGCGAGTACGGCCTCTCCGGCACGCTGTGGACACGCGATCTGGGCCGGGCGGTCCGCGTGGGGACCGCCGTGCGCACCGGCGTGATGTCGGTCAACACCAACCGGAGCGTCCGGACCGAGCTGCCGTTCGGTGGGTTCAAGCGCTCCGGGATCGGCCGGGAGCTGGGACTGGCGGCGCTGGACCACTACACCGAGTCCAAGACGCTCTTCCTGTCCGCCGACTGACGCGTCCGGACCGGGGCGGTCGGCCAGACTGGTCCGGTGAGCGACGGAGGAGCGCCCGGGCCGGGCAAGTTCTTCGTCCCCGCACCCGGTGGCTCCGGACCGCCCCGATCACCGGGGCCGAGCCCTGATTCGCAGCAGTCCGGTGCACGGCGACCCCGTGCGCCACGACCCGGTCCGTCGCGGGCCGGACCTGCTCCGACGCCGGCGAGGCCCGGAGGCCGCCGGTCCGAACCGGTCGCTCCCGTTCCCGGATCCCGGCGTTCCCGCCGGCCTCGGTGGGCCAGGGTCGTCCTCGTGCTCGGGGTCGTCGTCGCCCTCCTGGTGGCGTGGCTGGGTGGTCGCGCGCTGCTCGCCTACACGGGGATCGAGCGGGTCGACCTGGCCGACGTCCTGGATCCGGTCACCGGGGCAGAGGTGAACTACCTGCTCGTCGGGTCGGACTCACGGGAGGGCTTCGACCCCGACGTCGAGCCGGGAGGCACCTCGACGGTCCAGGGGCGACGGAGCGACACGCTCATCCTGCTCCGGACGGGACCGTCGGGAGCCCGGATGATGTCGATCCCCCGGGACCTGTGGGTGACCTACCCCGTGTCGCGGGTGGAGGGCCGGATCAACGGCGCCTACGACGCCGGGCCGGCCGCGCTGGTGCGCACCGTGCAGTCGGCGCTGGACGTGCCCGTGCACCACTACGTCGAGATCGGCTTCGCCTCGTTCGGCGGCCTCGTGGACGCCGTGGGCGGTGTGACGGTCGACTTCCCGCACCCGGCGAGCGACGTGAAGTCGGGGCTGAACGTGCCGCAGGCCGGGCCCGTCACGTTGGACGGCGACCAGGCGCTCGCCTACGTGCGCTCCAGGACCTACACCGAGGTGATCTACGGCCAGGCGGTCGTCGACCCCACGGCCGACCTGGGGCGACAGCAGCGTCAACAGGCGTTCCTGCGGTCGGCGCTGGCCGAGGTGGGTGGGGAGCGGAACCCCTTCCGGGTGGTCGACGCCGTCTCGGCACTGTCGGACGGTCTCGTCCTCGACGACTCGGCGTCGGCCGGCGAGTTGTTCGCCCTGGCCCGGTCGCTGTCGTCGTCGCCCCCCGAGACCGTGGTGCTGCCCACCCGCCCGACCGTCATCGACGGCGCCGACGTCCTGCTGCTCGTCCAGCCGGGGGCCGACGAGGTGCTCGCCGGCTTCCGGTGAGTCGCGGCCCTCCTGGTGGCGTGGCTACCATGCGGCGTCCCACAGCGTGAGCGGAGGTTCACAGTGACCATCGAGTGCCCGGCCACCGACGGCTCCTCGGAGCGGCGGACCAAGTTCAGCGGCGAGCCGCCGATGTGCATCGACGTGAGCCACACCTACGAGGCGGAGATCGTCACCAACCACGGGACGATGGTTGCGTTCCTGTTCCCGGAGCGCGCACCGAGGACCGTGAACAGCTTCGTCTTCCTGGCTCGCTACCACTACTTCGACGGCCTCACCTTCCACCGGATCATCCGGGACTTCGTGATCCAGGGCGGTTGCCCCGAGGGGTCCGGACGGGGCAATCCGGGCTACCGGTTCGCCGATGAGCTCCCGAAGGCGGGGGAGTACGCCGTGGGCTCCCTCGCCATGGCCAACGCCGGTCCCGACACCAACGGGAGCCAGTTCTTCGTGATCTCCGGCGGGAGTGGCATGCAGCTCCCACCCCAGTACTCGCTGTTCGGCAAGCTGATCAGCGGCCTCGAGGTGCTCGACGAGATCCAGCGGGTGCGGACGGGCCCCGGTGACCGGCCGGTGGACCCTGTGGTCATCGAGTCGGTCACGATCACCGAGTCCGAATGACGTGAGCGGTGCACGGTGGGCCCGCCGGGCCGCCGCCGGTGCCGCTCTCGGCGCAGCGGCCGGCGTCGGTGTCTGGTTGACACTGCGCCGCACCGGGTCGTCGGCATCAGGCCCCGGGGTGCCGGGCGGTCTCCCGGTCCAGGCCGCCGACCGGGTCCAGCGCACGGCCCGACTGGCGACCGCGGGTGCACGAGCCGGAACGGGCTACGTGGCGATGCGGGCCCGGGCCGTCGTCGCCGACGAGGACCGACGGGAGGAGCTCGAGGCCGAGTACCAGCTGCGGACCGCCGAGCAGGTCGCCACCATGCTCGGAGGCATGAAGGGGGCCGTGATGAAGCTCGGCCAGATGGCGAGTTACCTCGACCAGGGGCTGCCCGAGCCGGTGCGCCAGGTGCTCGCCGACCTGCAGTCCGACGCTCCGCCGATGGCCCCCGAGCTCGTCGAGCAGGTGGTCGCCGACGAACTGGGCGAGCGGCCGGGCCGGGCGTTCGCAGCGTGGGACCCGACCCCGCTCGCCGCCGCATCGATCGGACAGGTCCACCGGGCTCGCACCCACGACGGCCGGGAGGTGGCGGTCAAGGTCCAGTACCCGGGTGTGGACCGGGCGATCGCAGCGGACCTCGAGAACACCGACCTGCTCTTCCAGGTGATGTCGTTCCTGTTCCCCGGGCTCGATCCCGGCCCGATCGTCGCCGAACTCCACGAACGAATCGTGGAGGAACTCGACTACCGCATCGAGGCGTCCCACCAGCGGACCTTCGCCGAGTACTACCGGGGCCACCCGTTCATCCACGTGCCCGAGGTCCTCGACGGATGTTCCACCTCACGGGTGCTCACGACCGAGCTCGCCACGGGTGCCCGGTTCTCCGAGGTGGTCGGCTGGAGCGAGGACGAACGACAGCTCGCTGCGGAGTGCCTCTACCGCTTCGCCTTCGGGAGCATCTACGGACTCAGGGCGTTCAACGGCGACCCGCACCCGGGGAACTACCTCTTCCGGCCCGGCGGGCAGGTCACGTTCCTCGACTACGGGCTGTGCAAGCGGTTCACCGGGGACGAGGTCTCGGTGTTCGAGCGCATGATCCGGGCGATGGTGCTCGACCGTGACATCGCGGCGTACCGGCGCACCCTCGACCGGATCGGCATCCTGCCGTCGACCCTCGAGGTCGACGACGCGCAGATCGCCGAGTACTTCGGGCACTTCTACGAGTTCGTCATGGAGGACGCCGTCCTCGAGATCACTCCCGAGTGGTCCTCACGTTCGGTACGGGCCTTCTTCGACCTGTCGGGTCCGCACGCTGCGATCATGAAGGCGGCCAACCTGCCGCCGTCGATGGTGATCATCCAGCGGATCAACCTGGGACTGTTCGCCCTCTTCGGTGACCTCGGGGCCCGCAACAACTGGCGGCGTATCGCCGAGGAGCTCTGGCCGTTCGTCGACGGCCCGCCGTCCACCCCGATGGGGGAGGCGATCGCCGAGTGGGAGCGTTCCCGGCGCTGAGTGGCCCGCTCGCCGGATGCCGGTGTTCCCGGGGGCACCGGTTGTGGTCCGACCGCTAGCGTCCCCGGCGTGACCACCGTCGACGTGCCCCACCCCCTCGGTTCGCCGGACGGCCCGGCCCGGGAGCCCTCCGAGGACGTGATCGAGTGCATCGATCCGCGGAACGGCCGGGTGACGGCACGGATCCCGGTCGTCGGTGTCGCCGAGGTGGCATCCGCGGTCGCAGGGGCCCGTCAGGCCTCAGGACCCTGGGCCGAGGCCGGGCCGCGCCGCCGGTCGGCCGCCCTGCTCCGGGTCCGGGACCGGATCCTGGAGCGGGCCGAGGACCTCGTCGCCACGATCTGTGCGGCCACGGGCAAGCAGCCTGCCGAGGCCGCGACCACCGAGCTCATGGCCGTGTGCGAGACGATCGGTTACTACGCGACCAACGCGGAGCGGTGGCTCCGCGACCAGCCCGTCCACCCGGGATCCCTCGTGCACAAGCGCGCCTGGAAGCGCTACGAACCCGTGGGTGTCGTCGGCGTCATCAGCCCGTGGAACTACCCCTTCACCCTGGCGATGACGCCCGTCGTCACGGCGCTCGCCGCCGGCAACACGGTCGTCCTCAAGCCGTCGGAGGTCACCGCGACCGTGGGGGAGGCGGTGCGCGAGCTCTTCGTCGACGACGAGTGGCCCGGGCTGGTCACGGTCGTGCAGGGCGGTCCCGCGGTGGGCGAGGCCCTGGTGCGCAGCGACGTCGACAAGATCGCGTTCACCGGGTCCGCCCGGACCGGACGCCGGGTCATGGCGGCAGCCGCCGAGCGGCTCACCCCGGTGCTGCTCGAGCTCGGCGGCAAGGATCCGATGATCGTGCGGGCGGACGCCGACCTGGATCGGGCCACACGGGGTGCCGTGTGGGGCTCGATGCAGAACTCCGGGCAGACCTGCATGTCGGTGGAGCGCGTGTACGTCGACGAGTCGATCCACGACGAGTTCGTGGACCGGGTCGTCCACCAGGTGGAACAGATCCGCCAGGACGACTCGGGTGCCGGCGACATCGGTTCCATGACGTTCCCGGCGCAACTCGACGTGGTCGAGCGCCACGTCGCCGACGCCGTGGCCAAGGGGGCGCGGGTGCTCGTCGGTGGCCGACGACTCGACCGCCCGGGCTACTGGTACGCACCGACCGTGCTGGTCGGCGTCGACCACACCATGGACGTGATGCGTGAGGAGACCTTCGGGCCGGTCCTCCCGATCATGCGGACGACGTCCGACGACCAGGCCGTGGAGCTGGCCAACGACTCACGGTACGGGTTGAACAGCTCGGTCTGGTCGGCCGACGAGGACCGGGCGGCCGAACTCGCCGCTCGGATCGAGGCGGGCAACGTCTGTGTGAACGACTGCATCGTCTCCTACGCCGTGACGGGACTGCCCTTCGGAGGCGTCAAGGAGTCCGGCATCGGACGTGTCCACGGCGCCGAGGGGCTGCGCGAGTTCACCAACGTCAAGTCCGTGATGGCCACCAGGTTCCGGACCCCGCGAGAGCCGTGGTGGTTCCCGGTCCCCGCTGGACTGGCCGACCTGTCGATCCGGACGCTCCGGTTGCGCTTCGGCTCGACCCTGCGGCGTCGACTCGGGCGCTGAGGGTCGGCGTCACTCCGTGGTCACCGTGGCCGCGACCTCGGCCAGGGTGCGCTGGACGAGCGTCGTGACGGCCTCGACCGGTGGAACCTGCCCCCCGCTGAGCGGTTCGATCGAGCAGACGACCTCGGTCCGTCCCGTGGCGCGACCCTGCAGGTGGACGAGCACCGACGAGGTCGGGGCGTCGATGAACTCCACGATCACCTCGACGAGTCCGGCCGACGGGTCGAGGTAGGCGACCTCGCCGAGCCGGTTGGCCGCCTCGAGGACCACGAGCAGTGTCTCGTCGGGCGGGAGTGCGATCCCGACGGTGTCGGCGTCGAGCCGCACGACGTCGACCGGAGCAGGCCTGTCGGCGGGATCGGTGGCCGCCCGCGCCGGGCGCCGGGCGCCCGGACGGTAGGGGGGCGGCGTGGGGGTCTCCGTCGGTCGACCGGCGACCGGGTCGTCGACGACGAGCGCGAGCAGCAACTCGTAGGCCGCACGCAGCTCGATGGTGCGCTCCGCCGCCCCGTGGCCGGGTGCGACGTCGGGGTGCGTCGTGCGCAGGAGCCGGCGGTAGGCCGCCCGGAGCGCCGTTGCGTCGGCCCCGACGGGAACCTCGAGCAGGCGACGGGCGACGTCCTCGTCCACGGCGTACTCAGCTGCGGCCGAGCCGGTCGAGGAACGACACGACGGCAGCGGTGAACACGTCGTTGCGGTCGCCGGCGACCATGTGCCCGGCGTCGCTGACGTCGACGAACTCGGCGTGGGGACAGCTCTCGAGGAACTCCCGGGCGGTCTCGACGCTGACCAGATCGGACTGTCGGCCGCGGATCAACAGGGTCGGGACCTCGAGTCGTCGGGCTGCGGCGTCGAACCGTCCGGCCGTCGCCGCCCCGTTGATCGGCTTGGGGCCCAGGAAGATGTCCGGGTCCCAGTGCCAGCGCCACCGTCCGTCCGGGTCGAGACGGAGGTTCTTGGCGAGACCGCTCAGGTCGTCGGGGGGCGGTCGGTGGGGCTGGTACGCGGCGATGGCTGCCGCTGCCTCCTCGAGCGAACCGAAGCCATCCTCGACCCGGTCGAGCATGAACTGCACGATCCTGCTGACACCGGCGGGTTCCATCCGTGGGGTGATGTCGACGAGCACGAGGGCACTGACGCTCCCGGGACGCAGGTCACCCTCGGTCAGCAGCGCGGCGAGTCCCCCCAGTGAGGCGCCGACGGCGATGGGAGGAACGCCGTCGGCCTCCCGGACGGCCTCGCACACCGCGGTGCAGTCCTCGGCGAACCTGAGGTGCGCGTAGTCGCGATCGGGTGCACGATCGGATCCCCCGTGGCCGCGCTGGTCGTAGGCGACGGTCCGCCGGCCACTCGCCTGCAGGGCTGCGGCGGTGCCGCCCCAGGAGTGCCGGGTCTGGCCCCCGCCGTGGATCAGCACGACGGTCGGCCGACCATCGGCGTCCCAGTCGTCGGCCTGCAGGTGGACGCCTCCGACGCCCTCGAAGGTCTCGGTCGTCCGAGGGGTCACGGAGCCCCCATCCACGACTCGAACGCCCGCAGGAGCAGGTCCACGTCGGAGGCCGCGACCAGCTCCCGTGCGGAGTGCATCGACAGGATCGGTGTGCCGACGTCGACGGTCTCGACGCCGAGGCCCGCAGCGGTGAGCGGTCCGATGGTCGAACCGCACGGGATGTCGGCGCGATGGGAGTAGTGCTGGACCGGTACCCCTGCTGCCTCGGCGCACCGCTCGAACTCGGCGGCACCCACCGCCGTCGTGGCGTACCGCGCGTTGGCGTTGAACTTGACCGCCGGGCCGCCACCGGCGACGAGCTGGTGGCGGGGATCGTGCCGTTCGGGCCGGTTCGGGTGGACGGCGTGGGCGACGTCGGCCGAGACGCACACCGAGCCGGCGAGCGCGGCGAGCAGGTCGGTGCGGGAACCGCCGAGCGCATCGTGCCGACGCTCGAGTACGTGGGAGACCCACGCCCCGGCCGCCCCGGTGGCGGTCTCGCTGCCCACCTCCTCGTGGTCGACGAGCACGAGCACTGCGTCGGTCGGCGCCTCGGTGCTGCGGGAACCGATCAGGGCCTCGAGCGCCGCCCAGACGCACAGCAGGTCGTCGAGTCGTCCGGCGGCGAACAGTGAACCATCACGGCCGAGCCGGGCCGGTGGCTGGGCGTCGACGAACCCGACGTCCCAGGCACGCACCGAGGTGACGGGCACGTCGGCCAGTGACGCCAGGTAGGAGCGCAGGTCGCCTGCAGCGGGTTCGCCGAGGCCCCACACGGGAGTGAGGTCCACCTGTGGGTCGAGTCGCAGCCCCGTGCTGTTGACCTCCCGGTCCAGGTGGATCGCCAGCTGGGGGACGCGGGCCACACCCGTGACGGAGTCGACGAGGACCGACTCGACCCCGTCACCGGAGTCGACGGCGACGCGGCCCGCCAGCCGGAGGTCGCGATCGAGCCAGGAGTTCCACAGCGCCCCGCCGTAGACCTCGACGGCCACCTGCAGCCATCCGAGCCGGCCGGCGTCGGGATCGGGCCGGATCCGGAGTCCGGGGGAGTCGGTGTGGGCCCCCAGGATCCGCATCGGGTCGACGGCGGAACGCCGTGCGCCGTTCCACGCCACCAGGCTGCCGTCGCGTCGCACGAAGGCTGCACCACGGGCCTCCTCGCCCCACGTCCCGGTGACGGGGAGCTCCTCGAACCCCTGGTCCCGCAGCGCCGCAGCGGCGACGGCGGTGGCGTGGAACGGTGTCGGCGAGGCGCTGATGAACGCCCCGAGCCGCTCGACGGTCTCGCTCACGGTGCTCCTCGCTCCTGCTGGTCCGTGTCCGGTGGTGTCGCGTCCGGTGACGGAGTGTCCCCGCGGTCGTCGGCCAGGACCGGTTCGGTGCTCAACCCGGCGCACTCCCGGCGCTCGTCCATCAACGCCGCGGCCTCGTCGGCTGCGGCACCGGTGAGGGGTACCGGCACCCCGTCGCTGATCCGGGCCGGCTTCCACTCGTAGCCGTCGATCCGGCGACCGGTCGCCGTCACCACCAGCACCCCGGAGGCCCGGCCCGCCTCGGACGGGGCGGCGAAGATGAAGTTCCCGAGCCCGTAGGCGACGAACCGGGTGCCGAGGAACCCCAGGCCCTGGAGGCGGTGCGCATGGGTGCCCACGACGATGTCGGCGCCGGCCCCGACGAGCAGGTCCACCAGCTCCCGCTGGCGGTCGTTGGGGCAGACCTCCTTCTCCAGTCCGTAGTGCAGGAACACGACGAGGGTGTCGACGCTGCTGCGCAGCTCCTCGACCTCCCGGGCCAGTCGGTCCTGTTCCGGTTCCTCGGCGCTCGCCACCCCGGGGCGGTCGGGTGTCGCCACCCACGTCGAGCGGAGCTCGGCGTCGATCACGTCGTTCGCTGCGATCACCCCGATGCGCTGTCCGTTGATCTCGGTGGTGAACGGTGCGTAGGCCTCGGCGTCGTCCCGGCCCACCCCGATGACCGGGAACCCGGACGACTCCTCGATCCGGAGGGACTCCTCGAGACCCTCCACCCCGAAGTCGAGCCCGTGGTTGTTGGCCATCGACACCACATCGACGCCGGCGTCGGCGAGCGTCTCGGTGACCGCAGCGGGCACCTGGAAGTTGAACCCCTTGGGGACCGGCTCGCCGACCTCGCCGAGGGACGCCTCGAGGTTGACCACGGTGAGGTCGGCGTCGCGCAGGACCGGTGCGATCTCGGTGATGACCCCGGTGGGGTCGGCCTCGATCGCTGGACCGAGTCCCTCGAACGACGCGTCCCCGGCGAACGCGATGCTGACGGGCCGTCCGCTGCCCTCGGGTGGCCGCACCACGGTGGAGGCAACCGTCGCCTCCGGAACGGGGGTCGACCCGCACGCAGCCTGGGCGCACGCCAGGACCACGATGCCGGCGACGCCGAGTACGCGGAGAGGCCTCGCACCGGTGCGACGGGCGGACCGCCCGCTCGCAGGGAGCAGCGGGGCGACGCTCGATCCGGGCGTGGGCACGGGGTCAGGGTACGTGGTGCCACCCCGGGACGGCGTATTGGGGTGCGCCCCGGAAACGGCTATCTTTGCACCGCCGCTGGTGCGTCCGTCCCGCCGGACCCGGACCACAGCCGCGCGGCAGCGTCGCCGCAGATGCAGTCAGCGTCGACTGCTCCCCACCGGAAGCACAGGAGCAGCATGTCCCCACGTCCGGGTCTCTACGACCCCCGATTCGAGCACGACTCGTGCGGAGTCTCCTTCGTCGTGGACCTCCACGGCCGGAGGAGCCACAGCCTGGTGAGCGCCGGGTTGACCTCGCTGTGCCACCTCGAGCACCGGGGCGCGAAGGGGGCCGAGGAGAACACCGGTGACGGAGCAGGGATCCTGGTGCAGGTCCCGGATCGGTTCCTGCGTGACGTGGCTGACATCGCCCTCCCGCCGCTCGGCTCCTACGCGGTCGGAACCGCCTTCCTCCCGGCGGCGCCGTCGGCCGCCGAGGCCGCCATCGCTGCGATCGAGAAGATCTGCGAGGAGGAGGGCGCCGAGGTCCTCGGGTGGCGCGAGGTGCCGGTCGACCCCTCCGGGATCGGCCGCAGTGCGCGCGACGTCATGCCGTCGTTCCGCCAGCTGTTCCTGGGTGACGCAGCCGGCAGGCGCTCGGGGATCGAACTCGACCGGCTCGCGTACATCGTCCGCAAGCGGACCGAGCACGAGGTGCTCGACGAGCGGGGCGACGCAGCGGTGTACTTCCCGTCGCTGTCGTCACGGACGCTCGTGTACAAGGGCATGCTCACGACCCCCCAGCTCGGTGAGTTCTTCCCCGACCTGGCCGATGAGCGGTTCGAGTCTGCCCTCGCCCTGGTGCACAGCCGGTTCTCGACCAACACGTTCCCGTCGTGGCCGCTGGCCCACCCGTACCGCTACGTCGCGCACAACGGCGAGATCAACACGGTGCAGGGCAACCAGAACTGGATGCGGGCCCGGGAGGCGCTGCTCGCATCGCCGCTGCTCGACGTCGACGGACGGGGTGACCTGGAGCGCATCTTCCCGATCTGCACCCCCGGAGCGTCCGACACCGCCAGGCTGGACGAGGCACTCGAGCTGCTGCACCTGGGGGGTTACTCGCTGCCGCACGCCATGTTGATGATGATCCCCGAGGCGTGGGAGAACCACCAGCACATGGACCCGGCGGTCCGGGACTTCTACCGGTTCCACTCGTGCCTGATGGAGCCCTGGGACGGTCCGGCCTCGGTGACCTTCACCGACGGGACGCTCGTCGGCGCCGTCCTGGACCGCAACGGTCTCCGTCCGTCCCGGTACTGGGTGTGCGACGACGGGCTGGTGGTCATGGCGTCCGAGGTCGGCACGCTGGGCATCGACCCCGAGCGGGTGGTGCACCGGGGACGCCTGCAACCGGGCCGGATGTTCCTGATCGACACGTCGCAGGGCAGGATCATCGACGACCGCGAGATCAAGGCCGAGCTCGCTGCGGCCCACCCGTACGGTGAGTGGCTCGAGCAGTACCTGCTCGAGGTCGACGACCTGCCCGAGGTGCTGCACGTCCGGGAACCCACCGAGGACGTGGTCCGGGAGCAGCAGACCTTCGGCTACACGCACGAGGAGCTGAAGTTCCTCGTGCGGCCGATGGCGCTGAACGGCGCCGAGGCGATCGGGTCCATGGGCACCGACACGCCACTCGCCGTGCTGTCGGACCGGTCCCGCCTGCTCTACGACTACTTCAAGCAGCTGTTCGCCCAGGTGACCAACCCGCCCCTCGATGCGATCCGTGAGGAGCTCGTCACCTCGGTCGCCAAGACGGTGGGGCCCGAGGGCAACCTCCTCGATCCGGACCCCACCTCCTGCCACCTGCTCGCGCTGCCGCACCCGGTGATCGACAACGACACGCTGGACCGGATCCTCCACATCGAGGAGGTCGACCCGCACTTCCGGGCGCACACCATCAGGTGCCTCTTCCCGGCCTTCTCGGGTGGGGACGGCCTCGAGCGGGCACTCGAGCGGATCCGGAAGGAGGCGTCGGCCGCCATCGCCGAGGGTGCCAACATGCTCGTCCTGTCGGACTCGGCCTCGACCGAGGAGCTGGCTCCGATCCCGATGCTCCTCGCCACCTCAGCGGTCCACCACCACCTGATCCGGGAGAAGACCCGGACGCAGGTCGGACTGGTGATCGAGACCGGTGAGGCCCGTGAGGTCCACCACTTCTGCCTGTTGCTCGGTTACGGGGCGGCGGCGATCAACCCGTACCTGGCGTTCGACTCGATCGAGCAGATGGTCACCTCGGGTGAGCTCGGCGACCTGTCCTACGAGGACGCCGTCCGCAACTACATCAAGGCGACCGGCAAGGGCATCCTGAAGGTGATGTCCAAGATGGGCATCTCGACCGTGGCCTCCTACACCGGTGCCCAGATCTTCGAGGCGATCGGCCTCGGGGACACCCTGGTCGACGAGTACTTCACCGGCACGGTGAGCCGGCTCGGGGGCATCGGCCTGTCCGAGGTCGCCGAGGAGGTCCGTCGGCGTCACGCCCGGGCCCACCCCCGGCGGGTCGAGGAGCTGGCCCACCGGGAGCTCGACTACGGCGGTGAGTACCAGTGGCGCCGCGAGGGCGAGTACCACCTGTTCAACCCGAAGACGGTGTTCAAGCTCCAGCACGCCACACGGTCCGGTCGCTCCGACGTGTTCCGCGAGTACAGCGAACTGGTGAACGACCAGTCGGAACACCTGGCCACCCTGCGCGGACTGTTCCGGTTCCGTCCCGGCCTGCGTCCACCGGTCCCCATCGACGAGGTCGAACCGGCGAGCGAGATCGTGCGCCGGTTCTCGACGGGGGCGATGAGCTACGGCTCGATCTCGGCCGAGGCCCACGAGACCCTGGCCATCGCCATGAACCGTCTCGGCGGCAAGTCCAACACCGGTGAGGGCGGTGAGGACCGGGAGCGGTTCACACCCGACGAGAACGGCGACCTGCGCCGCTCGGCGATCAAGCAGGTCGCCTCCGGTCGGTTCGGGGTCACCTCCGAGTACCTGACCAACGCCGACGACATCCAGATCAAGATGGCCCAGGGCGCCAAGCCGGGAGAGGGCGGTCAGCTGCCCGGACACAAGGTGTACCCGTGGATCGCCGCCACGCGGCACTCGACGCCGGGCGTCGGCCTGATCTCGCCGCCTCCGCACCACGACATCTACTCGATCGAGGACCTGGCGCAGCTGATCCACGACCTCAAGAACTCCAACCCCGCCGCACGCGTCCACGTGAAGCTGGTCGCCGAGGTCGGGGTCGGCACGGTCGCCGCCGGGGTGGCCAAGGCCAAGTCCGATGTGGTCCTGATCTCGGGGCACGACGGCGGCACCGGCGCCAGCCCGCTCACCTCGATCAAGCACGCCGGCGCACCGTGGGAACTGGGGCTCGCCGAGACCCAGCAGACCCTCGTCCTGAACGGCCTGCGCGACCGGATCGTCGTCCAGGTGGACGGTCAGCTCAAGACCGGACGTGACGTCGTGGTCGCAGCGCTGCTCGGGGCGGAGGAGTTCGGTTTCGCCACCGCGCCGTTGGTCGTGTCGGGGTGCGTGATGATGCGCGTGTGCCACCTCGACACGTGTCCGGTGGGAATCGCCACCCAGAACCCGGAGCTGCGGGCCCGCTTCACCGGCCGGCCCGAGTTCGTGGAGCACTTCATGGTGTTCGTGGCCGAGGAGGTCCGTGAGCTGCTCGCCGAGCTCGGCTTCCGCAGCATCGAGGAGGCCGTCGGTCACGCCGAGGTGCTCGACACCGAAGCGGCGGTCGAGCACTGGAAGGCCTCGGGGCTCGACCTCTCGCCGATCCTCCACGTCGTCGACCCGAGGCCGGGGGACCACCTGCACCAGGTTCGGGTGCAGGACCACGGCCTGGCCGAGGCGCTCGATGTCGATCTGATCGAACGGTGCCGCCCGGCGATCGACACCGGAACGCCGGTCCACGTCGAGTTGCCGATCCGCAACGTCAACCGGACGGTGGGCACGCTGCTCGGCCACGAGATCACCAAGCGCCACGGGGCGGAGGGGCTCCCGGACGGCACCATCGTGGTCGACTTCGAGGGGTCGGCCGGCAACAGCTTCGGGGCCTTCGTTCCCAGCGGGGTGACCCTGCGACTCTGGGGCGACGCCAACGACTACGTGGGCAAGGGGCTCTCGGGTGGACGTCTGGTCGTCCGGCCGAGTCGGCGCTCGCCCGAGGGGTTCGTGGCGGCCGACAACATCATCGCCGGCAACGTGCTCCTCTACGGGGCAACCGCCGGCGCGGCCTACTTCAACGGCGTCGTCGGTGAGCGGTTCGCTGTGCGCAACTCCGGAGCGACCGCAGTGGTCGAGGGTGTCGGGGACCACGGGTGCGAGTACATGACCGGTGGCCGCGTGGTCGTCCTCGGGCCGACCGGTCGCAACTTCGGCGCCGGGATGTCGGGCGGAGTGGCCTACGTGTTCGACGAGGACGGCACCTTCCCGTCCCGGGTCAACTTCGAGATGCTGAGCCTGGAGGACCCGACGGACGCGGACCTCGCCGAGGTCGAGGCGGTGATCAGGGACCACGTCGAGCACACCGGGTCCGCAGTGGGCACCGCACTGCTCGCCGACTGGGTCCGGGCATCCGGTTCGTTCGTGAAGGTGATGCCCAACGACCTCCGGCGCGTGCTCGACGCTGTGGCGCTCGCCGAGGCCGAGGGACTCGACGTCGTCGAGACGATCATGGCGTCCAGCC
>CAINRS010000002.1 GCA_903852755.1 uncultured Actinomycetes bacterium
CGACTGCGGTACTGGCTCCTGTCGATCGCTCGCCGTCACGTCTACCGGCGCAGCTCGGCCCGCTCCCGGGTCGCCGTCGTCGCCGAGGTGGACACGGTGAGCGACGCGCTCGTGACCGAGGACCGGGCGGGCGACGCGCTCGAGGGTGCGGATCTGGTCGCGGCGGTGCAGGACGCGTCGGCCGGTCTGGACGAGGGCGACCGGATGGTGCTCGAACTCACGCTGCAGGGCTGCGAGGGAGCCGACCTGGCCGAGGTGCTCGGCGTGTCCGCCAACACCGCCAGTCAGGCGGCGTCGCGGATGCGCAGCCGACTCGAGCGGGCCATCGGGGCGTTGTTCGTTGCACGTCAGGGGCAGTCGGACTGCGACGACCTGCGTGAGGTGCTGTCGGGCTGGGACGGCACGTTCTCGGTGCTGTGGCGCAAGCGGGTCGCCCGGCACGTCGACCGCTGCACCACGTGTGAGCGTCGGGCCAAGCGCGTCCCGGCGGTGCTCCTGCAGGGGGTCGCCGGTGCCGCGCCGGCCGTCGTGGTGCCGATCGGGATCCGCCACCGTGTCGTCAGCGGCGCCCGTGTCGGCGAGTCGGTCGAGCCCCCGTGGAGCGACTCGGGATTCCCACCGGCCGATGTCGGCGGCGGCGCGTGGCGACGTGTGGCGATGTTCGCCGGTGGACTCGCAGTGGTCGTCGCCGCGCTGTTCCTCGCGGTGGGTGCGGGCCGCGGCGACGGGGTCGACCCGGTCGTCACGTCGGTCCCGGAGTCATCGACGAGCTCGTCGTCGGTCGTGCCCACGACCCAACCGCCCACGACCCAACCGCCCACGACCCAACCGCCGACGACCGCCCCGCCCCCCACCTCCCCGCCGGGGTCGACCCGTCCCGGAGGCTCCGGGACGGCCTCGGACGACGGCACGACGGCTCCGCCGACCGGGGGGTCCGACACCGGGGGGACCGACACCGGGGGGACCGACACGGCCCCGACCACCACGACGCCGCCGGTCCGGCCCACCCGACCGACCGAACCGCCACCGTCCGGCGTGACGGAACCTCCGCCGACCACCCGCCCCGGGGGGATGGTCCGCCCGCCGCGGTCCGCGACGACCCTGCCCCCGCTGCTCGACCCGGGAAGCGGGGGGCCGATCCTCCGCTGAGGACCCGGGTCCCCGACGAGAGGAGACGGGACCGAGGTCCCTGTCCCGGGCTCAGGTGAGGTGGTCGACTCCGGTGGGTGACCACCACGGCCGTCGGCCTGACCTCGGTCGAGGCGGCGCATCGTTCGGCCCGGGACGGACCGAACGAGCTGCCGCGGCTCGGGCGTCCGTCGGCGTGGCGGACGCTGCTGGCGCAGTTCGCCCACTTCTTCGCGGTGATGTTGTGGGTGGCGGCCGGTCTGGCCGTGCTCGCCGGCATGCCGGAGCTGGCGTTCGCGGTGGTCGTGATCATCGTGGTCAACGGGCTGTTCGCGTTCGTCCAGGAGCACCGGGCCGAGCGGGCTGCCGAGCGCCTCCGGGACCTGCTCCCGACCTCGGTGACGGTGCTCCGCGATCGTCTGGCCCAGCCCGTGCCCGCCGAGCAGGTGGTGGTCGGCGACGTCGTCGTGCTCAGCGCCGGTGATCGGGTGGTGGCCGACCTGGTGGTCGCCGAGTCCCACGACCTGACCGTCGACGCCTCCACGCTGACCGGCGAGAGCGAACCCGTCCGCGTCGATCGGGATGGATCGGCGTTCGCCGGCACGTTCGTCGTCGCCGGTGAGGGGGTCGCCGAGGTGGTGCGGACCGGCGGTGCCACCCGGCTGGCCGGGATCGCCGGCATGACCTCGGCCGCCGAGCGCCCGGCGGGACCGCTGGAGCTCGAGCTCCGCCGTGTCGTGCGCACCGTCGCCGTGATCACCGTCGCAGCGGGTGCGGGGTGCTTCGGCCTGACCCGGCTGACGGGGATGTCCCTGCGCGACGGGTTCCTGTTCGCCGTCGGTGTGACGGTCGCGCTCGTGCCCGAGGGGCTCCTGCCCACCCTGACCCTGTCGCTGTCCATGGGTGCCCAGCGGATGGTCGGGCGTCACGCCCTGGTCCGGCACCTGCAGGCGGTCGAGACGCTCGGCTCCACGACCTTCGTCTGCACCGACAAGACCGGCACCCTGACGCAGAACCGCATGTCGGTCGTCGAGGTGTGGACGCCGGTCGGGACCGTCGGCGTGGTGGGGACCGGGTACGAACCCGTGGCGGTGGTCGACGGCTCGGCGGACGCCGTCGCAGTCGCAGCCAGCGTGGCTGCTGCCGCCCTGGCATCGTCGCGGGGGCGGGCGGTCCCCGACGACGGATCCTGGGTCCCCGTCGGCGACCCGATGGAGGCGGCCATCGACGTCCTGGGGCGCCGGCTCGACCCCGACCGGACCCCTCCGGCCCCGGTCGACCGGTGGTTCGCCTTCGACCCGGTTCGACGCCGGGCGTCGGTGCTCGCCGACGGTGAACTCTGGTGCAAGGGAGCTCCCGATTCGGTCCTGCCGGTCTGTACCCCCGGATCGGCCGTCGAGGACGCCCGTGCGGCGGTCGACCGGCTGGCCGACCGCGGCCTGCGGGTCCTCGCCGTCGCCCGGCGCGGGTTCGCCGAGGCCGGGGCCCCCCGGGACGCGGCGGCGGCCGAGTGCGACCTCGAGCTGCTCGGACTGCTGGCGTTCCAGGACCCACCCCGACCCGATGTGATCGAGGCCGTCCGGGCGTGCCGCTCCGCCGGTGTGGCGATCGGGGTGGTGACGGGGGACCACCCGGCGACGGCCACGGCCATCGCCCGAGAGGTCGGCGTCTGCGGCGACGACGCACTCGTCCTGACCGGTGACGAACTCCCCGGCGACCCGGCGGCACTCGGTGCGCTCCTCGACCGGGACGGGTTCGTGGTCAGCCGGGCGACTCCCGAGCACAAGTTCCGGATCGCCGGAGCGCTCCAGGCCCGCGGGCACGTGGTGGCCATGACCGGTGACGGCGTCAACGACGGTCCGGCCCTGCGACGCGCCGACATCGGCGTGGCCATGGGCAGGTCGGGTACCGACGTGGCCAGGGAGGCGGCCGACCTCGTCCTGCTCGACGACCACTTCGCCACGATCGTCGCCGCGATCGAGGAGGGTCGGGCCACCTACACGAACATCAGGCGGTTCCTGACCTACCACCTGACCGACAACGTGGCCGAGCTCACTCCGTTCGTCCTGTGGGGTCTCAGCGGGGGACGGTTCCCGCTGGCGATCGGAGTCCTGCAGGTCCTGTGCCTCGACATCGTGACCGACCTGCTCCCGGCGCTCGCGCTGGGCGCTGAGCGGCCGAGTCCGGGACTGCTCGACCGGCCGCTGACCGGACGGCACCTGGTGGACCGGTCGCTGCTGACCCGTGTGTTCGTGGTGCTCGGTCCGACCGAGGCCGCGGTCGGGCTGGTCGCCTTCGTCGTGGGTCTCGGTCTGGTGGGGTGGACCCTGGGCGGGGAGCCGCCGGACGCGGCCGGTCTCGCGGCAGCGTCCGGCGCCGCCTTCGCAGCGGTGGTCCTGGGTCAGGTGGCCAACGCCCAGGTGTGCCGGAGCGCCACCCGGCCCCCGTGGCGGCTGGGTTGGTGGTCCAACCGCCTGCTCGTGCTGGCGCTCGTGGTGCAGGTCCTCCTGCTGGTCCTCCTGCTCGCGGTCCCGCCGGTGGCATCCCTGCTCGGGCAGGCCGTCCCGGCGTGGCCTGCAGGCCTGGTGGCCGCAGGTGCCATCCCGGCGGTGCTCGGTGCCAACTCACTGCACCTCTGGGCGCGGCGACGTCTCCGGGGTGGTCGCCGGTCCCGGCGCAGCTGACGGCGCCGACCCGGCTGCCTTCATCCGCTCGGTGCGGGTCCGATGTGCAGGCGTGCGACGGCGGCGACTGTTCCCGGAACCCACTGATGATGGCCGGCGCCTCCGTGCACCTGCGGTGGCCGCATCCGGCCCGGCGGCCGCCGAGGGTCGAGACGTCGACACCGGGGGCGACGGGTTCAGCGCACGCCGGGTGCGGATGGTCGAGGAGGGACTCCGGGCGCGCGGTGTCAGCGACGAGCGGGTGCTCGCCGCCATGGCCACCGTGCCGCGGGAGCGTTTCGTCCCGGCCGACCTGACCGACGTGGCCTACGACGACCGTCCCCTCCCGATCGGTGCGGACCAGACGATCTCGCAGCCCTACGTCGTCGCGCTCATGCTCGAGGCGGCCGAGGTCCGACCGGGCGAGCGTGTCCTCGAGGTCGGCACCGGTTCGGGGTACGCAGCTGCGGTGCTCGACGAGCTCACCGATCAGGTCTGGACCGTCGAGCGTCAGGCCGCGCTGGCGGCCACGGCGCTGGTCACCCTCCGCAGCACGCACCACAGTGGAGTGCACGTCCGATGGGGTGACGGTGCGCTCGGCTGGGCCGAAGCGGCCCCGTTCGACGTGATCGTCGTCGCCGCCGCCGGCGAGCAGGTGCCGCCCCGGCTCGTCGACCAGCTCGCCGACGGCGGTCGGCTCGTCATGCCGGTGGGACGGCCCGACGGCCCCCAGGAGCTCGTGGTGGTGCGCCGGTCGGGCCCCACGACGCTCGAGGAGCGCCTCGGTCCCGTGCAGTTCGTCCCCATGCTGCCCGGACTGCAGGACGACGGCCCGGTCGTCGACGGTGCGCCGGATGATCCGGGGAGCAACTGAACGTGGACGACGGCGTGGAACCGGTGTCGGTGTTCCTGGTGGAGGACCACGTGGTGCTCCGTCAGGCGCTGGCGCTGGTCGTGGACGACGAGGACGACCTGCGGGTCGTGGGTCAGGCCGACCGCGTCCGCCAGGCCCGCTTCCGGATCGCCGTCGAGCGCCCCGACGTCGTGGTCATCGACGTCCACCTGCCCGATGGCAGCGGACTCGAGCTCTGCGAGTCCGTGCGGGCGGAGCTGCCGTCGACCCGCATCGTCGTCCTGACCGGTGACGCCTCGCCGGCCATCGCCGACCGGGCCGCAGCGGTCGGTGTCGATGCGCTCGTCCTCAAGCACGTCGGTTGCGACCGTCTCCTCGACGAGGTCCGTCACGTGGCGGGTCGGCCCACGCGACGGAGCGAGGTTCGCCCGATCCCGCCCCGCCGGTCGACCCGCCGGTCGCCCGACCAGGTGGCCGTCGCCCGGCTCACGGGCCAGGAGCGTGAGGTGCTCGAACTCGTCGCCGACGGCCTGTCGAACCGTGACGTCGCCGACCGGCTGTACCTGGCCGAGAAGACGGTGAAGAACTACATGACGAGCGTCATGCGGAAGCTCGGGGTCCGGTCACGCACGGCGGCCGCACTGGTGGCGACCCGGGCCCGCTACGCACGGGAGCAGTGCACGCCCGTGGCGAGTGACGGGCAGGATCCCGTGTGCTTCGTCCGATAGCGGGAGCGGGAGCGGGTCGGCCGGTCGCCGGTCGGCCCCGGCTCAGTCCCGGGTGACCTCGACGCGCTGAGCGCCGGATCTGGAGTCTCCGTTGGCGACGCGGACCTCCAGGATGCCGTCCCGGTAGGTCGCGCTGACGTCGTGGACCTCGGTGGCAGCGGGGACGGAGACACGCCGACTGAACCGCCCGTAGTGGAATTCGGACCGGGTCGGTCCGTCACCCTGCTCCTGCCGTTCGTCCCGGCGCTCAGCGGTGATCGTGAGCCAGTTCCGGTCGAGTTCGACGCGCAGGTCCCGGTCCGGGTCGATGCCTGGCAGCTCGAGTCGGTGGACGGTGGCGTCGGGTTCGTGGAACACCTCGAGCCGCATGCCGTCGCGCTCGAACCACTCGCCCACGTCCGGCACGTCGAACCAGCGCGGTCCTCCGGTCAGCCAGGTGCGGATGCTGGGTCGATCGATCCTCGAGAGTGTCACGGGTCCTCCTCGGTGCTGTCGGTGACGGTCGTCGGACACGCTGTCCGTGTCCTGCTGTTCGTGTCTCGCTGCGGCGCAGTCGCCGCAGGTCGACTCGAGGTGACGTCGGGCCGGGCACCGGGGGCAGACAGGGACCCAGGTCCTCGCAGTGGTTGTCGGCTCCGGTCGCGACCTGGGCACGCATCCGTTCAATGCGTCGCTCGCTCGCTCGATGTGGTCGGTATGCAACGCCGTACCCTCACCGCCATCCTCGTCGCCATCGCCGGAGCCGTCACGGTGGTGACCTTCGCCCTGGTCGCCGACTCCTCCGCGCAGTACCTGCCGCAGGACCCCGAGTACAACAACGTCGAGTACTGGCAGTCGAACGGGTACGAGTACTGCGTCAAGTACGACCCGGTCGACACCCCCTACCTGGTACCTGCCGCTCCTGAGGGCGGTACCTGGGACCTGCTGATCATCAAGGCGGGTGCCGGTGACCAGGCCAACCAGCTGATCGACGATCCGGCGGTGGGCACGACCTACGAGCACTCCTCGGACAAGGACATCTCCCACGTGATCCTCTGCGTGGTCACGTACCCGCCGCCCACGACCACGTCGACCACCTCGACGACGACGGAGCCGACGACCTCGACGACCGAGGTGACGACGACGACCGAGCCGACGACCTCGACGACGGAGCCGACGACGTCGACGACGGAGCCGACCACGTCGACGACGGAGCCGACCACGTCGACGACGGAGCCGACGACCTCGACCACGGAGCCGACCACGTCGACGACGGAGCCGACGACGTCGACCACCGAGGCGACCACGACGACGGAGCCGACGACCTCGACGACCGAGGCGACGACGACGACCGAGCCGGCCACGACGACCACCGCCGAGGTCCTCGGCACGACGACGATCGTGACGGTCCCGGGCGACACCTCGGTCCCCACCACCACCCCACCGGCGGCTCCACCGGCGACCGTCGCCGGTGCGACCATCTCCCGCTCCGGTGGCGGCACCGGTCAGCCGGCTCCCCAGGCGCTCGCGGCCACGGGGCTCGAGCTGGACCGACTGGTGACGTCGATGCTGTTCATCGCCGGCGGCGTGCTGGTCATCGGACTCGCCCGCCGGGCCCGGCGCCGTCAGGGCTGAGGAGGTCGACGTGGACGGACGACAGCTCCGGATGGCCGCCGACGCCGCCCCCCTGGTGGAACGGGTGGTGCGGGAGTTCGCCTCGGTGACGCCCCGGCACCACGACCGGATCGAGATGACGGTGTGCGGGAGGCTCCAGCTGCTCGAGGCGGTGCAGGAGTTCGACCCCGATGGTGGGGAGTCGTTCGCCGAGTTCGCCCTGCCGCGCATCCGTGGCGCGATCGCCGGCTCCCTGCTCCACGACGGTCTGGTGCCGATGGACCCGTTCGATCCACGGCTCGGTGACGGAACGGCTCCCGGGGAACCGCTCCGTTGAGCATCGTTCCCATGATCGGGCCGGCCGGCTACCCGGTGGGTGTTCGACCCGGTCCGTGCGACGGGATGCGTGCGACGAGTCGGAATGCGTGCCGGCCGGGTCGGTTGTGCGCTGCGGCCCCGGATCAGGCGCGATGCAGCGATCCGTCGCTGACGTCGTCGACCTCGGCGTACCGGATGTCGACGACGATGGCGAGCTCGTCCCGCAACACCTGCAGGGCCTCGGCCCGGAGCTGGGAGATGCGAGCGGGCGACACGCCCAGGAGTTCGCTCACCTCCAGGCCTGAGCGACCCTCGAGGTAGGTCGCCGTCACGACCAGCCGGAGCCGTTCGGGGAGCCGACCCAGGGCGTGGCGCACGGCGTCGAGCAGCGCGTGTTCCTCGGCCCGCTCCTCCGGCCCCTCCTGACTGGGATCCGCGATCGTCTCGTTCAGGGGCCGTTCGGCCACCGAGTGCCCGTCGAGCGAGTGGTTCGGTCCGGAGGCGACCTGACGGCGCAGTCGCCGGAGTTCCTGCGGGTCGACCATCAGGACGCTGGCGAGCTGTTGGTCGGTCGGCTCCTCGCCCCGCTCGCTGCGCATGACCTGAGCGGTGTCGGCGACACGTCGCTGCATCGCCCGGACCCTTGCGGGCAGGTAGTCGTAGGAGCGGGCCACGTCGAGCACCGCCCCCCGGATCCGGTGGATCGCGAACGCACCGAACGGAACCCCGGTGCTCGGGTCGAAGCGTTCCGCGGCCTCGACCAGCCCGAGCCGGCCGGCGGCGAGCAGTTCGCCCCGGTCGAGGTGGCCGGGCAGGGTCGGGGCGAGCTGGGACACGACACGGTCGGCCAGATCGACGTGGTCCTCCACGAGTGCACAGCGTCGTCCGTCCACGTTTCCTCCTCGGTCCGTTGTCCGATGCCGACGCTACGGACCTCCCGCCGACGCAGCGGTGTCGAGGCACCACCGACAGTGGTATCGGCCGGTTGGAGGTGACGTGAAGTTCGATCGTCGAACTACATGCGCGGAATTCGGCGCCGCCACCGGTCGACCGCGAGGCAGATCCAGCCGATCGGGACGACGAGCCAGTGGGAGCCGATCCGGAACACGACGGTCGCCGCGAGCGCCGTCGCCGTGTCCATCCCGGCGGCCGTCAGTGCCACGACCAGCGTGGTCTCGACCTGCCCGGCCCCGCCGGGCACCAGCGGGATGGCGCCGGCGAGCTGACTGGCCCCGTAGGCGGCGAGGATCGCCTGCCACGGGACGGCGCCGCCGACCGCCAGGATCGAGGCCAGGAGTGTGACGAACTCGCCGGCCCAGCTGAGCACCTGCAGCATCCACGCAGCGGTCCATCGGACACCACCGGCCCGGATCCCGCCGAACCGTTCGACGAACTCCTCGGCCACGGACGCCGCGTCGCTCCGGTCACGGTTGCGGACGCGACGCCACGCGTGGACCACCGTCCGGGTCGGGCCCAGTAGGACCTGCGGGCGCCGGGTCACCCAGACGAACGCTCCGAGCAGGCCGACGGCGGCGAGCGAGGGGAGCACGATCGTCGCGGGGCCCTGCCCGAGGACCGCGAAGCCGGTCAGGGTCGCGGCCACCAGCACCGCCGGAGCGAGTACGCCGGTGGCGACGGTGACCCACGTCGCTCCGGCTGCGTCGGTACCCGAGTCGCGGTACCGCTGCACCATGTACGCGGTCGCAATGGCACCGCCACCCGGAACCGTGGCGGCGATGGCACCGCTGGCGAACGAGGCGGTCGTCGCCTCGCCGAGTCCGAGTCGCCCTCCAGCGGCCGTCAGCAGGACGATGCGGACTCCCGCGAACAGGACGATCGACGTGATGCTCGTCGCCAGACCCAGGGCGAGCCAGGCCGGGTCGACGTCCCGCACCTGTTCGAGCGCCTCGGTGACCTGCTCGCGTTCGAGCACCACGAAGGCGACCAGTCCCGCAGCGGCGAGCACGCCCACGGCCAGGTGCCAGCGTCCGGGCCGCCCCGTGCTGGGCCCTGCGGGTTCCACGTCGACTTCCTAGTGGAGCAGCGTCCCGTCCCGGGGTCACGACGGGCGGTGGACCGGGCTCCCCGGCTAGGGTCTGCGGCCATGACCACGACCGATCGACCGCGGACCGCGCCCGGACCGGCAGGAGCCGGCGGCCCGGCGTCGCGGGGGTTCATCATCGTCGGCGTCGCCGTGGTGCTCGGTGCGATCCTCCTGCTCCGGGCCGGCGGCGTCGGGTTCCAGTCGGCGGACTCGGGCATCGAGATCTCGGCCGACGACACCACCACGACCACCGCTGCGCCGACGACCACCGTGCCGACCACCGACCGGGCCCCGTCGCAGGTCAAGGTCGTGGTGGCGAACGGGTCGGAGGTGTCGGGGCTCGCGGGCAAGACCGGTCAGTTCCTGGCCCAGCAGGGCTACTCGAACTCGATCGCCGTCGATGCGCTCTCGCAGGTCTCGGTCACCACCGTGTACTACTCGCCGGGGTTCGAGTCGAGCGCCCAGGCCGTCGCACGACTGCTCGGGTTGAGTTCGGCGCAGGTGCAGCCGCTCCCCGACGGCTCGGAGCTGACCAAGGACCAGCCGACCGATGCCGGTGTGATCGTGGTGACCGGTCCGGAGGTCGCGAGCATCGTCGGTGTGAAGACCGACTCCTCCTCGGGGAGCGGTTCGTCGGGGAGCGGTTCGTCGGGAAGCGGTTCGTCGGGAACCTCTGGGTCCAGCTCCTCGGGTTCCGGTTCCTCGGGTTCCGGTTCCTCTGGTTCGGGTTCCTCGGGTTCCAGCTCGTCGGGTTCCGGTTCCTCTGGTTCGGGTTCCTCTGGTTCCAGCTCGTCGGGTTCGGGTTCGTCTGGTTCGGGTTCCTCAGGGTCCGGCTCGTCGGGTTCGGGTTCGTCTGGTTCGGGCTCCTCGGGTTCCGGCTCCAACTGAGCCGGGTCCGGCACGACTGACGCAGTACGCAGCGTGTCCGGTCCGGTCGAGGACTTCCGGGTCGCAGCGACTGCGGATCCCGGCGGCTGCCTGCTGGCGGTCGACTTCGACGGGACGCTCGCCGGGATCGTGGACGACCCGTCGACGGCCGTACCCGTGGACGGTGCGCTCGAGGTGCTGGTCCGCGCTGCGGATCGTTGGGGTGAGGTTGCGGTCCTGTCGGGCCGACCCCGGTCGTTCCTCGAGGATCGGATCCCTGATCCGGCGGTGACGCTGGTGGGGCTCTACGGCCTCGAGGTCCGGCGGCGGGGGGAACGCTCCGACCACCCGGAACTGGACCGGTGGCGCGCCGAGGTCGTCCGTGCGGTCGGCCTCGCCGCCCCGCTGCTCCCGGCCGGGGTCGGGGTCGAGTCCAAGGGGTCGTCGCTCACCCTGCACTACCGGACCTGCCCGGAGCACGCCCCGCGGGTCGCCGAGGTCGCCGAGCAGGTCGCCGCGGACACCGGGCTGGTCGTCAGGACCGCACGCATGAGCGTGGAGCTCCACCCGCCCGTCGAGGTGGACAAGGGCACGGTCCTCGGGGAGCTCGCCGCCGGGAGCGGCGGTCCCGTCTGCGTCGCCGGCGACGACCGGGGTGACGTCCCGGCGTTCGGAGTCCTGCGGGACCTCCGGGTCCTCGGCCGGGTGACACTCGCCGTCGCCGTCGTCGGCCCCGAGACGCCGTCCCGGCTCGCCGAGCTCGCCGACGTCGCCGTGGACGGCCCTGCGGGCGTCGTCGAGCTGCTCGACGGCCTGCTCGGCTGAGGTTCGCTACTCCGCGGCGCGGAGCTGGTCGGCCAGCCAGTCCTCGGGTGTGCGGGCCTCGGCGTCGCGTCGCAGCTGTTCGCTCCGGGCCCGACGCTCCTCGGTGGAGCGGTCGATCACGGCGGCGAGGGCGTCCGAGGTGGCGACCAGGTCGAAGGGGTTGACCTCGTCGGCGGCGCCGGCGAGCTCGCCGCACACACCGGCCTCGGTGGACAGCACCACCTGGCCGTGACGCTCGTTGACCGCAGGGCCCTCCTTGGCGACCAGGTTCAGTCCGTCGCGCACCGGGTTCACGAGCAGCGCGTCGTACCGACGGTAGGTGGCGACCGACGAGGTGAAGTCGTCGTCGAGCTCCAGCAGGATCGGCGTCCACCCGGCGTCACCCCAGCGCTCGTTGACCTGATCGACGGTCTCGACCACCAGGTCCCGATAGGCGCGGTAGGCAGGCACGCCGAGTCTCGACGGGTAGCAGTGGGCGACGAACACCACCCGGCCACGCAGGTCAGGTCGGATCCGGAGCAGCCGGTCGTAGGACTCGAAGCCCCGGACCACGTTCTTGGACAGCTCCATGCGGTCGACCCGGGCGATCACGAACCGGTCGCCGACCTGCTCGTCGAGCCGGGCGAGCGCGGCCGCGCACGCCGCTGATGCGGCGACCTCCCGGATGGCCCCGAGGTCGCTGCTGAGCGTCGACGAGAACGTGCGGGGCGCCGGCAGCGACCGGTCGTCGACGCAGCGCAGGAAGTTGCCCTCCCATCGAGGGGTGTGGAATCCGCAGGCGTGGTGCGCGGCCAGGCCGCTCAGGATCTCCTGCAGCGCCGTCGGTTCCAACGAGCGCACCTCGCTCGGTCCGGCGAACGGCGTGTGGTGGAAGTGCACGAGCCGCAGGTCGGGACGCTGCGTCGTCACCCACGGTGCGAGCAGGGTGAGGTGGTAGTCCTGCACGAGCACGACCGCACGCTCGGGACTGTGCTCGCACACGGCGTGGGCGAAGGCGCGGTTGACTCGGCGGTAGGCCTGCCAGGACTCCCGCCAGTCGTCGTCGTAGGTGGGGGAGTGGGCCCCGTCGAACAGCCCGTGGTGCAGGAACCACAGCACCTCGTTCGACACCACGTCGTAGTAGCGCTCCAGATCACCGGTCCCCACGTCGAGCAGGTGCACGGGACCCGATGGTCCGGGCAGGCCACGGGCAACGGCGCTCCGGTCGTCCTCGGACAGAGCCGCGGCGATCCACGTGGCCCGGCCCGTGTCGAGGAGCGGCTGGAGGCCGGCGACGAGACCGCCCCCGCCCCGCACCTCCACCAGGTCGTCTCCCTCGCTGCGGTACGACACGGGTCCGCGGTTCGAGGCGATCACCACCGGTGTCTCGGACGGTCGGGTCGGCATCGGAGACGAGCCTAGGGGTCGACCGGCGGAGTCCGGTCCGAGTCGACACGCAGGCTGGTCGGTTGGCCGTACGCTGACCGGGTGCGCGTCGTCGTCGCACCCGACAAGTTCCGGGGAACCCTCTCGGCGCACGCCGCCGCATCGGCGATCGCCGCCCCGCTCCGGGCCGCCGGTCACGACGTCGTCGAGGTGCCGATGGCCGACGGCGGTGAGGGGACGCTCGAGGTCCTGGGTGGGGCGAACCGGACGACCACGGTCACGGGACCCCTCGGTGATCCGGTCGACGCCGGCTGGCGACTCTCGGCCCGGCGGGCGGTGATCGAGATGGCGCGTGCCTCGGGGTTGGGGCTCGTCGAGGACCGTGACGCCGTGGCGGCGTCGACCGTCGGCACCGGTGAGCTCATCGCCGCCGCCGTCGAGGCGGGGGCGACCCACGTGCTCGTCGGACTCGGTGGTTCGGCCACCACCGACGGCGGGTCCGGAGCGCTCCGGGCGCTGACGCCGACCTCCCGGCTCCGGGGGGTGCGCATCGACGTCGCCTGCGACGTGACGACCCGGTTCACCGACGCCGCCCGGGTGTTCGCTCCGCAGAAGGGTGCCACCCCGGCCCAGGTCGAGTTCCTCTCGCGACGACTCGAGGCCCTCGTCGACCGGTACCGCGACGAGTACGGCCTCGACGTCTCGGAGCTCGAGGGGGCAGGTGCCGCCGGTGGGTTGGCCGGTGGACTGGCCTGTGTCGGGGCGCAGCTCGTCCCCGGTGTCGAGCTCGTCGCCGAGGCGGTCGGACTCCCGGAGCTGCTCGAGGGTGCCGACCTGGTGGTGACGGGCGAGGGGCACCTCGACGTCGAGTCGTTCGAGGGCAAGGTCGTCGGTGGTGTGGCCGACCTCGCTGCATCCGCAGGTGTTCCGTGCATCGCCGTGGTCGGCGACGCCGATCCGGTGCCGTCGCCGGTCCCGGTGGTGTCGCTCGTCGAGCGCTTCGGATCCGACCGGGCGTTGGCCGATGCCGTCGGGTGCCTGACCGAGCTGGCACCCGTGCTCGTGGCGTCGGCCGGTCCGGTCGAGGCGGTCCTGACCGATGGACCGGCGACCGGTGGAGCAGCGACCGATGGAGGTGGCGCGTGAACACGGAGCAGGGTCCGACGGACGGGATCGGGGAGCCCACGGTCTCGGGGGTGGTGCCCATGCCCCGCCTCATGGCGGTGCTCAACGCGTCACCCGAGTCGTTCTCCGGGGGTGTCGTCGACCCGGACGGGGTGGTCGACGCAGCTCGGTCACACCTGGCCGCGGGCGCGTCGATCCTCGACATCGGCGGGCAGTCGCTGCGGACCGACCAGGACGAGCTCCCGGTCGAGGTCGAGGCGGGCCGGTCGGTGCCGCTCATCCGTGCGTGCCGGGAGGCGTTCGGCCCCCACGGGCCCGACATCTCGGTGGACACCTACCGCGCGCCGGTCGCCGAGGCCGCCGTCGCCGCCGGGGCGACGATCGTGAACGATCCGTCGGGGCTCCGGGACCCGGACCTGCTCTCGGTCGTCGCCTCGACGGGCGTGCAGGTCGTGGTGACCTACAACCGGGCCCGGCCGAAGGTCCGCCTGTCCGCTGCCGACCTGGCCGAGGATCCCGTGGCGGACGGGGTGGCCGTCCTCGGCGAGCGGATCGACCGGCTCGTGGCGGCCGGCGTCGAGACCTCCCGGATCCTGGTCGACCCCGGTCCGGACCTGGGCAAGTCTCCGGCCCAGACCATCGAGGTGCTCCGCTCGCTCGGGGCGTTCCGGTCCTTCGGGTGCCCGCTGCTGCTCGCACTGTCGCGCAAGGACGTGATCGGCGCGGTCCTCTCCCGGCCACCCGGTGAGCGGGCCGCTGGACTCGACGGGATCCTGGCGGCGATCGACCTGGGTCCCGAGGACGTGGTCAGGGTGCACGAGCCGGGGGTCGTCCGTGACTTCTACGTCATGCGGGCCGTCGTGTCCGGAGCGGTGGACGTGCCGGCCGACCTCGAGCTCCCGGTGCACCTCCGGCACCGACGACCCGGCTGACGCTCCGACCGGTCAGCCACCGGTGCGCGCGGGTCGCAGCTCCCGGGGTGCGGTGCGCACGCCCGCCCGGTCGAGGATCGTCCGGGCCACCACCCTCGCCATCGCCTCGAGGTCGCCGTCGGTCTGTTCGCCGTGCAGGATCCGCCCGCAGTCGGGATGGGCGACGGCGGCCCGGCCGTGCGCCTCCACGACGTCGAGCAGCATGCCGATCTCGAGGCCGTAGTCGGGTTCGAACGGGAGCGACATCAGGACCTCCCGCCTGGCCGCGACCTGTCCCGAGAGCGGCTCGGTCACGTCGGCCACCTCGGGGAACAACAGGGACAGCATGGGTCCGGCGGTGAACTGTGACACCCGGCCGAACCTGCGGTGTCCGTTGGCGTCGAGTCGCCGGATGTCGGCCTTGGAGAACACGACCGCCGGGTCGCGCAGGGGTGCGACCAGTCGGGGCAGGAGTTCGTCGAACACGGTCAGGTCGCCGTCGACGAAGGCGACCACCTCGCCGGTTGCGAGCGGGAGCGCCCGCCATAGGGCGTCTCCCTTGCCCACGGTCGGTCCGAGCTCCGGGTGCAGGGAGTCGGGGTCGACCACGGTGGCACCCGCCGACCGGGCGCGGTCGGCCGTGTCGTCGCTCGACCGGCCGTCGACCACCAACACCTGCGCCGCTCCGGACCCGAGGGCGTGACCGACGACTCCCTCGATCGTCTCGCCCTCGTCACGTGCGGGGATCAGCACGCTCAGCGGACCGGGCAGCTGCGTCGGTGTGTCGTCCATCGGTCCACAGCATGCCCGGTCCGGATCGGTCCGACCGCCGCTGCGACGGTAGGATCCGCTCCGCCCCGGCAGGTGCCGCGGCGTCGTCGATCCCCCCGGGAGCAGCACATGGTCACGATCCGTATCCCCACGACCCTCCGGACGCTCACCGGTGGTGCCTCCCAGGTCGAGGTCGAGGGTGCCACGGTGAGCGAGGCGCTCGAGGCGCTCGAGGCGGCCCATCCGGGCTTCGCCGAGCGGATCTTCGACGACGAGGGCAACCTGCGTCGGTTCGTCAACGTGTTCGTGGCCGACGACGACGTCCGCTACCTCGACGGCACGGCGACGGCGGTGCCCGAGGGCGGCGAGATCTCGATCATCCCGGCGGTTGCGGGCGGTTAGCACTCTCGGTCATGGAGTGCTAGCTTGTTGGCACTCGTCGAGCGTGAGTGCCAGATCGGGGTGTCCCCGGGGTCGGCTCGCGACGGCGAGGAAGCCGACCCCCAACGGAGGACCCCATGGCCAAGATCATCCAGTTCGACGAGGAAGCCCGCCGGAAGCTCGAGTCCGGCATGAACCAGCTCGCCGACGCAGTGCGAGTCACCCTCGGCCCGAAGGGCCGCAACGTGGTGCTGGCCAAGAAGTGGGGCGCGCCGACGATCACCAACGACGGCGTCTCGATCGCCAAGGAGATCGAGCTCGACGACCCCTACGAGAACATCGGCGCCTCGCTCGTCAAGGAGGTCGCCAAGAAGACCGACGACGTCGCCGGTGACGGCACGACGACGGCGACCGTGCTGGCGTGGTCGATGGTTCGCGAGGGTCTTCGCAACCTGGCCGCCGGCGCCAACCCGATGGGCGTGAAGCGGGGCATCGAGGCCGCCGTCGAGGCCGCCGTGGCCCGGATCCACGAGCTCGCCGTCGAGGTGGACTCCAAGGACCAGATCGCCCAGGTGGCCTCCATCTCGGCGGCGGACCCCGAGATCGGTGAGGCCATCTCGGACGCCATCGACAAGGTGGGCAAGGACGGCGTGGTCACGGTCGAGGAGTCCAACACCTTCGGCATCGAGCTCGAGTTCACCGAGGGCATGCGCTTCGACAAGGGGTACATCTCGCCGTACATGGTCACCGACGCCGAGCGCATGGAGGCCGCGCTCGAGAACCCGTACCTGCTCTTCGTCTCCTCGAAGATCTCCAACATCCGTGACCTGGTCCCGGTGCTCGAGAAGGTGCAGCAGTCGGGCCGTCCGCTCGTGATCATCGCCGAGGACGTCGAGGGCGAGGCCCTGGCCACGCTGGTGGTCAACAAGATCCGGGGCATCTTCAACTCGGTCGGCGTCAAGGCCCCCGGGTTCGGTGAGCGCCGCAAGGCGATGCTCCAGGACATGGCGGTCCTGACCGGCGGACAGGTCATCTCCGAGGAGGTCGGCCTCAAGCTCGAGAACGTCGATCTGTCGCTGCTCGGCTCGGCCGACCGCGTGGTCGTCACCAAGGACGAGACGACCATCGTCTCGGGTGGTGGCGCCAAGGAGGACATCGACGCCCGGATCGCCCAGATCAAGGCCGAGATCGACAACACCGACTCGGACTACGACCGGGAGAAGCTGCAGGAGCGTCTCGCCAAGCTCTCCGGTGGCGTGGCCGTCCTCAAGGTCGGCGCGGCCACCGAGGTCGAGCTGAAGGAGAAGAAGCACCGCATCGAGGACGCCGTGTCCACGACCAAGGCCGCCATCGAGGAGGGCGTCGTCGCCGGTGGTGGCGTGACCCTGCTCCGGGCCCAGGCCGCGGTCGAGGATCTGCTCGGCTCGCTCTCCGGTGACGAGGCCACGGGTGCCCGGATCATCGCCCGGTCGCTCGAGGGTCCGATCAAGCAGATCGCCGAGAACGCCGGTCTCGAGGGCGGTGTCGTCGTCGAGAAGGTGAAGTCCCTGTCGGCTGCGGCCGAGGGCCTCAACGCTGCGACCGGCGAGTACCAGGACCTGGTGGCGGCGGGGATCATCGACGCCGCCAAGGTGACGCGGTCCGCCCTCCAGAACGCCGGATCGATCGCCGCGCTGTTCCTGACGACCGAGGCCGTCGTGGCCGACGCCCCGGAACCGGCGGCGGGTGGTGGCATGCCGGGCGGCATGGGCGACATGGACTTCTGAGTCCGGCACCAACGGGAGTCTGACGGGGTGGCCTCCGGGCCGCCCCGTCCGCGTCCGTCGGCCAGACTGCCCGGGTGGAACCCGGTGAGCTGCTGGTGGTCGTGCTCACGCTGCTCGCCGGGTTCGGCGCCGGGGTGCTCTCGGCGCTCCTCGGCGTTGGCGGTGCCGTCATCACCACGCCGGCGGTCCGGGTGCTCGGTGCGGCACCGATCGACGCTGTCGGATCCACCGTCCCGGCGATCCTGCCCGGCGCCGTCGCCGGTACCCTCCGGTACGCCCGTGAGGGCCTGGTCGACTGGCGGGCCGCCCTGGGACTCGGGTGCAGCGGGGCGGTGTTCGCCGTGCTCGGGGCGCTCGCCACGACCCTCGTCGACGCTCGCCTGCTCATGGTCGCCACGGCCGGACTGATGCTCTGGTCGGGAGTGACCGTGGTGCGGGGCGGGGAACCGCGCTCGCCCCGACCGACGCCGGTGGACGACCCCCTGGCCGGGGTCGAGGCGAGCGAGACCGACGGGGCGTTCGTCGGGGGCCCGGTGTCGGGGACGGACCGTCCTCGGCACCACCACCCGGGCCTCCTCGCCGGTCTGGGTGCCCTGTCCGGGTTGGTCGCCGGTCTGCTGGGCGTGGGCGGGGGGATCGTCATGGTGCCGATGCTCACCGGTCCCCTGCGTGCCCCGATGCGCACCGCCGTGGCCTCGAGCCTGGTGGCGGTCGCCATCTTCTCGGTGCCGGCGCTGGTGACGCACGCCTGGTTGGGGAACATCGACTGGACGTACGCCGTGCCGCTCATGGTGGGTGTCGTCCCCGGGGCCCGGGTCGGATCACGGATCACCGTCGGAGCGACCGACCACGTGGTCCGGATGATGTTCGGGGCCCTGATCCTGGTGCTCGCCGTCGTCTACGGCGCCGCCGAGCTCCGCTCGCTCGTCGGCTGAGGCCGCCCCGTACACTGACGACATGGGCGGCCGGCCGACAGCTCGGGTGCTCGCCGCCCGTCTCGACGCCGACGGCGGCGCGGCTGCGGGAACGACCTCTGGCCGTCGGCCGGAGCAGGTCCTCGTCGAGGAACCCCTCGAGCTGCGGGTCGACGACGTGCTCCTCGCCACCACCATGCGGACCCCGGGCCACGACTTCGAGCTCGCTGTCGGCTGGTGCCTCGCCGAGGGGTTGCTCGGGCCGGTGGCGGCTCCGGCGGTCGTGACCGACATCCGGTACTGCGCCACCGGGTCGGCGGTCGACACCGGCTTCAACACCGTCTCGGTGACCACCTCGGGCGGTCGACCACCCCGTGCGGCCCGTCTGGGCACGGTGACGTCGTCCTGTGGAGTGTGCGGATCGGACGCGGTCGAGGCGCTCGTCGAGCGGCTGGAACCGCTCCCAGACGACAGCACGGTGCGCGTGGACACCCTGCGGGGTGCCACCGACGCCGTGGTCGCCCGGCAGGAGCTGTTCGCCACCACCGGTGGGAGCCACGCCGCCGCGGCGCTCGACGCCGAGGGGCAGGTGCTCGTCGTGCGCGAGGACATCGGCCGACACAACGCGGCCGACAAGGTGGTCGGTCGGCTCCTCCTCGACGGACGGCTGCCCGTGCCGGCGGGCACGCTGTGGATCTCGGGCCGGGCGAGCTTCGAGATGGTCCAGAAGGCCTGGGCGGCCGGATTCGTGGCGCTCGTCTCGGTCAGCGCCCCGTCGTCGCTCGCCGTCGCCACCGCCGAGCGCGCGGGGCTCGTGCTCGCCGGGTTCACCAGGTCGGGCCGCACCACGGTGTACGCAGGACTGGACCGGATCGTTGCCTGACCCGGTCGTCCCCGGTGCGCTGCAGGGTCCGCTGCGGCGACTCGGACTGCACCCCGAACTCTGGGCCGGACTCTCGCCGAACGGCGTGGATCAGCAGAAGCCGCGCCACTACCGCGACATGTTCCGGATCGCCCGGGAGCACGCCGGCCACCCCCGACTGGCCTGGGACCTGCTCACCAAGGGTGTGTGCGACGGATGCGCCCTGGGTGTGGCCGGACTCCACGACTGGACGATCGACGGTGTCCACCTGTGCACGACCCGGCTCGAGCTGCTGTCGATCAACACGGCCCCCCCGCTCGACCCGGCGTGGCTCGCAGACGTCGGCCGGCTCGCCGGCCGGACCGGCGCCGAGCTGCGGTCGGCCGGTCGGCTGGCGCACCCGATGCGTCGTCGGCAGGGGGAGGCCGGCTTCCACCGGATCGGTTGGGACGAGGCGCTCGACGTGCTCACCTCGGCGATCCGGTCGGCCCCACCGGAGCGCATCGCGCTGTACCTGACGTCGCGTGGCCTGACCAACGAGACCTACTACGTCGCTGCCAAGGCGGCCCGGGCCGTCGGCACCGCCAACGTCGACTCCGCTGCGCGTGTCTGTCACGCACCGTCGACGCTCGGTCTCAAGGCGACGATCGGTGTGGCGGCCTCGACGTGTTCGCTGCGGGACGTGATCGAGTCCGACCTGATCGTGCTGTGGGGGACCAACCCGGCCAACAACCAGCCCGTGTTCATGAAGTACCTGGACCAGGCCAAGCGCCGAGGCGCGCAGGTCGTGGTCGTCAACCCGTACCTCGAGCCCGGACTCGACCGGTACTGGGTTCCGTCCTCGGCGGAGTCGGCGGTGTTCGGCACCCGGATCTGCGACCTCCACGTCCCGGTCCGTCCCGGTGGGGACGTGGCCTTCGCCACCGCCGTCGTGCAGCACCTCGACGCCACGGGACGGGTGGACCGTGACTTCGTGGACGCGCACACCGAGGGGTGGCCCGAGGCGCTCGCTGCGGCCCGGGCCGTTCCGCTCGACGACCTGCTGCGGACGGCCGGGGTGGAACGCAGGGTGCTCGAGGAGTTCTGCGACCGCTACGCCACCGCTGCTGGAGCCGTGCTCGTGTGGTCGATGGGCATCACCCAGCACACCACCGGGGTGGACGGGGTGCGCGGGATCGTGAACGTGGCGCTGGCCCGGGGCAACGTCGGTCGCAACGGCGCCGGACTCATGCCGATCCGCGGGCACTCCGGCGTGCAGGGCGGCGCCGAGATGGGGGCCTACGCCACTGCGCTGCCGGGTGGTCTGGACGTCGACCCCGCGAACGCTGCGGCGCTCGCGGCCCAGTGGGGGTTCGCCGTCCCCGACGCGCCGGGACTGACCGCGCCCGAGATGCTGGACGCTGCCGGCTCCGGCGGACTCGACCTGCTGTGGTCCTCCGGCGGGAACTTCCTCGAGGTGCTGCCCGATCCGGAGACCGTGCGGGCCGGGTTGGAGCGGGTGCCGCTGCGGGTCCACCAGGACGTCGTGGTGAGCAGCCAGATGCTCGTGCCCGGTGACGACGTGCTGCTGCTGCCGGTTGCGACGCGCTACGAGCAGGAGGGTGGTGGTACCTCGACCACCACCGAACGACGGGTGGCCTACTCGCCCGAGATCACCCGGCCCCCCGGCGAGGCCCGGAGCGAGTGGCGCCTGTTCGCCCAGGTGGCCGCCCGGGTCCGTCCCGACCTGGCGTCCGCGTTCGACTGGGCCGACAACCGGGCCCTGCGGGCCGAGATCGCCCGGGTGGTGCCCACCTACGCCGGGATCGAACACCTGGAACGCACCGGCGACGCCGTGCAGTGGGGAGGTCGGCACCTGTGCTCCGACGGTCGGTTCCCCACGACGTCGGGCCGGGCGCGCTGGTCGCCGCTCACGCCGGAGGTGCTCGCACCGGCGGATGGTCGGTTCCTGGTCAGCACCCGTCGGGGCAAGCAGTTCAACTCCATGGTGCACGCTGCGGTCGACCCGCTCACCGGAGCGGGCCGCGACGCCGTGTACGTCGACCGGGCCGACGCGGCGTCGCTCGGACTCACCGAGGGCGACCCGGTGCTGCTGCGCTCCGACGTCGGTGAGTTCCGGGGCGTGGCCCACCTGGTGTCGCTCCCGTCCGGCAGCCTGCAGGTCCACTGGCCCGAGGGCAACGTCCTGCTCCCGGGCTCACCCGAGGAGCGCGAGCCGGGTTCGGGCATCCCCAGCTACCAGGCGGTCGTCGAGATGGTTCCGCTCGGCCGCTCGGGTGCGCACCGGAGCGATCCGTAGACTCGCCTCCATGTCCCAGACCCAGCCGTCCGTTCCGTCCGAGGGTGAGTCCGTCGTCCACCTCTTCCTCCGGGTCGGCCCGCTGACGGACCGGGGTGAGGTCCTCGCCGCCTGCGGTGCGGCGGTCGACCGCGGCACCCAGGTCGTGACCGCCGCCATGCTGGGACACAAGGCGGACCTGTGCGTCATGGCGCTGTCGGCAGACCAGTGGGACCTGCGTCGGCTGCAGACCCAACTGGTGGCGGCGGGTCTGGAACTGGTCGACAGCTACGTGTCGCTGACCGAGACCTCGGAGTACGCCCAGGGCGTGCCCGAGGAGATGCGGCGGGCCCGCCTGCACCCGGTCCTCCCGCCCGAGGGAAAGCCGGCGTTCTGCTTCTACCCGATGTCGAAGCGGCGTGAGGTGGGCGCCAACTGGTTCACGCTGCCGTACGAGGACCGCAAGGAGCTCATGTACGAGCACGGGGCGTCGGGGAGGAAGTTCGCCGGTCGGGTGCAGCAGGTCGTCACCGGGTCCACGGGGACCGACGACTTCGAGTGGGGGGTGACGTTGTTCTGCGAGCACCCCGACGACGTGAAGGACGTCGTCTACACGATGCGGTTCGATCAGGCCTCGGCGCTGTACGGCGACTTCGGCACCTTCTACGTCGGCATGGTCGCCGACGCCGGCACGGTGCTCGACGAAATCGGCGTCACGTGAGCTCGGGGCCGGTCACCAGCCGCGGCTGCCCGGCCCTCCCTTGAAGGGCCCGACCAGGTCGGGGGTGATCCACCCGCCGTAGAAGTCGCCGTCGTTCGGTGTGACCTCGTGCTCGCCGACCCGGCACCGGTCGACCCGGCCGGCGTAGAAGGCGAACCAGCCGCTGATCCCGGCGAACGCCGGGGTCGGCGACGGATACGTCCACGCGGCATCGGCGACGGTCCGGGTCCCGGTCCCGTCGACCAGCACCAGGTCGACGTAGGCCGCCGTCCCCTTCCACTCGCACCACGTGACCGTCCGGCTCGGTCGGAGCAGCGAGTGCTCGACGTCCTCGGGCGGGAAGTAGTAGGCGGGGGCCTGGGACGTCTCCACGACCCGTCGTCCCCGGGTGGTGGCCGCCACCACCACGAGCGTGCCGTCGGGGGTGCGGGCGCTGACCTCGATCGGTCGGTCGACCGGTTCGACCCGGGGCGGTCGGGGGTAGTCCCAGACCGACTCCTGTCCGGGTCCCGGTTCGATCCGTCGGGGTCGCACGGTGTCAGGATGCAGCGTGATGGACGACGACGCCCAGCTGCTCGCCCACGGCCGGGCACTCGCCGACGCCGTCGCCGCGGCCCTCCCGGGGTGGGTGGAGCGCTGCGTGCGTCGTCGGTGCGCCGAGGCCGGGGTGCCCGTCGACGACGAGTTGGCCACCGCCGCCCGGCGTGCCGGCCGGGCGTGTGCCGAACGGGTCGGTGGATCCGTTGCGGAGCTGTTGGCGACCGACCCCGACGAGCAGCCCACGACACCGTTGACGCTGCTGCGGGGGGCGGTCTCGTACCCGGCGGAGGTGCTCGCCGCGGCCGGGGTGCCGCCGGTCGAGCGGGACGACTTCGCCCGACGGGCGTTCCCCGAGGACGTCTACGACCTGAGTCCGGCCACGGTGGCCGACCTCGATCCCGCTCTGGGGGACCTGGCGATCACCTGGGGTGCCGCCCGGGCCTACGTGCACCGCCGACGGCACGGCTCCTGACGGCGCTGTACCGCCGGGGGCGTCACCCGGGGGGATCCTCGGGGGCCCGGCGCCACCCGGCGTCGGTGATCGAGCGGGGCTCGAAGAAGAGACAGTCCTCGGGGCAGGCGAACGGCGCAGCCTCGGCGGCGTCCACCCGGCAGCGCTGGACCAGGTCACCGCTGGTGACGGTCCGGCTGGAGTAGTGGCGGCAGTCCTCTCGAATGGCCACGGCGGCATGGTACGCGGCCCGCGCCCGTAACCGAGTCTCGCGACCGGTGAAACACTGCCGAAACACCTGCTCCCTAGCTTGCCGCCACCGGTCGGGCGTGGGTCGTCCGGTCCGGATCCACCGAGAGAAAGGGCCAATGACCATGGAAGCTGGTGGCATCGCTTGGGTGCTCGCCTCCTCAGCGCTGGTGTTGTTCATGACACCGGGACTCGCGCTGTTCTACGGGGGTATGGACCGGAGCCGCAACGTACTGAACATGTTCATGATGAACTTCTGGTGCCTGCTGATCGTCCCGATCGTGTGGGTCATCGCCGGATTCTCGCTGGCCTACAGCGGATCCGGATCGATCATCGGGAACCTCGACTGGACACTCCTGAGCGGACTCGGGATCGACGCCGCCGACGCCGGTGGTGACGGCGGCAAGCTCATCCTCGCTGCGATCTTCCTGGGCATGTTCGCCGTGATCACCCCGGCGCTCATCTCGGGTGCCGTGGCGGACCGGATGAAGTTCTCCGCCTGGGCGGTGTTCGTCCCGCTGTGGATCCTGCTCGTCTACTGCCCCGTCTCCTTCTGGATCTACGGCGGCGTGTGGGGTGACGGGCTCACCGGCTGGCTCGGTGTCCGCGGGTCGCTCGACTTCGCCGGTGGCACCGTGATCCACGTGAACGCCGGCATCGCCGCACTCGCAGCGGTCCTCGTCCTCGGCAAGCGCAAGGGATGGCCGAAGGAGGGCCACCCGCCGCACTCGATGCCGCTCGTGATGCTCGGGACCGGCATCCTGTGGTTCGGCTGGTTCGGCTTCAACGCCGGCTCCGCCTTCGACGCCAACGGGGTCGCCATCCAGGCGTTCATGAACACCTTCCTCGCGGCGGCTGCGGCCGGCATCGCCTGGGGTGTCGTCGAGCGCATCCGGGACGGCCACTTCACCAACCTGGGTGTCGCCTCGGGCATCGTGGCCGGCCTGGTCGCCATCACCCCGGGTGCGGGCTACGTCAGCGGCATGTCGCCGATCTGGATCGGCCTGATCGCCGGTGTGATCTGCTCGTTCGCCGTGCAGCTGAAGTTCAAGGGCAAGTTCGACGACTCACTCGACGTGGTCGGTGTGCACTTCGTGGGAGGCCTGATCGGCTCGATCCTCATCGGGCTCTTCGCCGATCCTGCGTTCTTCGGCGCCGAGTTCGGTGCGGGACTCCTCAACGGAGGCGGTGCCACCCTGCTCATCGAGCAGATCGTCGCCAACGCCGTGACGATCGTCTACTCCTTCATCATCACGGGGCTCATCCTGCTCGCCATCAAGGCGGTCATCGGGATCCGGGTGTCCGAGGAGGACGAGGAGACGGGGCTCGACCTCACCCAGCACGCCGAGAGCGCGTACAACCTCGGCGACGCCACGATGGTCCGCTGAGCGCACCGAACCGACAGAAAGGAACAACAGCCATGAAGCTGGTCACCGCAGTCATCAAGCCCTTCAAGGTCGATGACGTGAAGGAAGCGTTGAAGGCGGCCGGGGTCACCGGCATGACCCTCACCGAGGTCAAGGGGTTCGGCCGACAGGGCGGACACACCGAGACCTACCGGGGAACCGAGTACCAGGTGGACTTCCTCCCCAAGGTGAAGGTCGAGGCCATCGTGGACGACGACGCCGTGTCGGGCGTGGTCGACGCGATCGCCGGCGCCGCCAACACGGACAAGATCGGCGACGGCAAGGTGTGGGTCACCTCCGTCGACAGCCTCGTCCGCATCCGTACCGGTGAGACCGGGTCCGCCGCGATCTGATCTCCCGTACTCCGTTCCCCGACCCACGGGGTGCCCCTCCGGTCAGGACAGGCCCGACCTGGCCGGGGGGGCGTGGGGTCGGATGCGGAGTCCTCCTGGAAGGTGCACCGGGCCGTGTCTCCGCCGCTCCTGCGCAGCGAACTGATCAACGACGAGACCCTCCGGGGCCGGGCGTTCGCCTCGGCCTACGGAGCCGCCGTCGAGTCGTGGCTCGTCGACCTGTTCGACGAGGCGACGACGCTCTCGTCACCCCCTGACCTCGCTGCGTCACCCGCACCGGTCGAGGGCCTCGCCCTCCTGGCCGTGGGTGGTCAGGGTCGCTCGGAACTGTGCCCGCAGTCCGACCTGGACCTGCTGCTGGTGTTCGACAAGGGCGTCGACCCGGAGCCGGTCGCCAACGGCATCTGGTACCCGGTCTGGGACGCCGGGCTGAAGCTCGGCCACGCAGTCCGTACCGTGCGTGACTCCGTGTCGCTCGCGGCCGAGGACCTGCAGACGGCGACCGCCCTGCTGTCGGCGCGCCACCTCGCCGGGGACCGCCGTCTGAGCTCCGAGCTGGTCGAGAAGGCCCGCCTCGGCTGGCGTCGCCGTGGGAGGTCCTGGCTGGACGAGCTCGGTCGGTCGGTCGAGGAGCGTCATCGCAGCGCCGGTGAGGTGGCGTTCGAGCTCGAACCGGACCTCAAGGAGGGCCGGGGCGGGCTGCGGGACGTCCACGCCCTGGTCTGGGCACGTGAGGCGGGTGCCGAGATCGACCCCAGGGTGCTGAGCGACCTCCAGCGCCACCACGACACGCTCCTCGAGATCCGGGTCGAACTGCACCGCGTCCGTGGCCGGCCCGGCGACCGTCTCCTGCTCGAGGACCAGGACACCGTCGCCCAGCGACTCGGACTCGGTGACGCCGACGAGCTCATGGCATCGGTCGCCCTCGCCGGCCGGTCGATCGCCTGGGCGAGCGACGAGGCCTGGTTCGAGATCAGCCGGGTGGTCACCAAGCGGAGGGGCCGTCGTCGTCGTGACCGGGCGGTCGAGCACGGACTCGTGATCCGTGAGGGTCGCGTCGCTCTGGCCGACCCCGGGCAGCCCCCGGATCCTGAGACCGTGCTGCGTGTGGCGGTCACCGCAGCACGCCACGAGGCGCGCATCGACCTGGGCACCCTCGACGCCCTCCAGGCAGCCCCACCGCTGCCGTCACCGTGGCCCGACGAGGCGAGGCAGCTGTTCGCCGAGCTGCTCCTGATCGGACCGACCGCCGTGCCGGTCGTCGAGGCGCTCGACTGGTGGAACCTGTGGGTGCCCGTACTCCCCGAGTGGGAGCCGGTTCGGTGCCGGCCCCAGCGGAACGCCCTGCACCGGTTCACGGTGGACCGTCACCTCCTCGAGGCGGCCGCCGAGGCGGCGCAGCTCCGTCACCGGGTGGATCGACCTGATCTGCTCGTGCTCGCCGCCCTGTTCCACGACATCGGGAAGGGGTACGAGGGCGACCACAGCGAGGTGGGCGAGTCGATCGCCCGCAGGACCCTGGCCCGGATGGGGTACGACACGTCGGACGTCTCGTCGGTCTGCGCCGCGGTGCGACACCACCTGCTGCTCCCGGACGTGGCCACCCGACGCGACCTGGACGACCCCGTCACCATCTCGACCGTCGCCAGGCAGGTCGGTACGACCGAACAACTGGCGCTGTTCCGGGCCCTGTCCGAGGCGGATGCGCTCGCAACCGGGCCGGCGGCGTGGGGCCCGTGGCGGTCCCAGCTCGTCGACCGGCTCTGCTCGTTGGTGCGTCGGAGTCTCGACGTGCACGAGGCCGAGGACGTCGCCGCCGAGGAGCCGTCCTTCCCGTCGTCGGAGCAGCGGGCGCTCATGGCCTCGGGTGAGACCACGGTGGTGGGCAGCGAGGATCAACTCGTCGTCGTCTGCTCCGACCGTCCCGGAGTGGTGTCCCGGGTCGCCGGAGTCCTCGCCCTGCACGGTCTCGACGTCGTCCGGGCGGTCATCCACTCCGAGGGCGACGTCGTGCTCGACGAGTTCCGGGTCGCCATCGACGCCACGCGACTCGTTCCGTGGGACCGGGTCGTCGTCGACGTCGAGCGTGTGCTCGAGGGTCGGCTGGCGCTCGCCTCCCGGTTGTCGGAGCGGATCGGCTCCTCACACCAGCGACGACCCGGGATCCACCAGCTCGTGCCGCTGGTCCGGTTCGACAACGACGGATCCGACGCCGCCACGATCATCGAGGTGGTCGGCCCGGACACCCCGGGGCTGCTCTACCGGATCACCAAGGCCATGGCCGAGATGTACCTCGACGTCCGCTCGGCACGTATCCAGACCGTCGGCGACGACGTCGTCGACACGTTCTACGTGGTCGACGCCGCCGGCGGGAAGCTCGTCGACGGCGAGGTGCAGCACGAGGTGCGACGGGCGCTCATGTTCGCCCTCGACGAGGAGCTCTGAACGGGACGGCACCTGCGTGGTGGCGGGTAGGGTGCGCGCGTGGAGCCGCCGCCGAGCGAACAGGACCTCTTCCGGTGGGCCGAGGCCCTGTCGGGGATCGGCCGGACCGGGCTCGCGTTCTCGGAGAGCCTCTACGAGCGGGAACGGTACGAGGAGGTCCTCCACGTCGCGGCGGAGATCCGGGCCGCCGCCCGGTGGCTCGCCGGGGTCGAGGAGCTCCCGTCGAGCGACGTGGTCGGAGAGTGGATGGCCAGCGTGGAGTCCGGGCCTGCGGGGTACGTCACGCCCAAGGTCGCGGTCGGTGCGGTCGTCGGCAACCGTGAGGGTCAGATCCTCCTGCTGCAGCGGAGCGACTCGGGCATCTGGCTCTACCCGACCGGCTGGGCCGACGTGGGGTACTCGCCGAGCGAGGTGGCGGTGAAGGAGGTCCACGAGGAGACCGGGATCGAGGTCGAGGTCGAGCGGCTGATCGGCGTGTTCGACGGCCTGCGACTCGGGTTCACCAGGCTGCCGCTCTACTCGATGGTCTTCCTGTGTCGTGCGGTCGGCGGTGAACTGCGGGGCCACCCGCTCGAGACGCTCGACGTGGGGTGGTTCCACCAGGACGAGCTCCCGCACCCCGTCGCCGGGATCGACCACTGGGGTGACCACGCCTTCGCCGCCATCCGGGGCGAGGCGGTCGACGTGCTGTACGACCACCCACGTGGGTCGGTGTGGCGCGGCGGCGACCAACCGGACTGACCGTTCCCGTTCGCCGGGTTCACTGGTCGCGCAGGAACCGTTCGACCTCCTCGACGAGGTCGCTCGGATCCAGGCCCACCTCGGACCCCGGCGGAGGATCGGCGTCGAACTCGGCCTCGAGTCGACGGACGTAGTCGACGGTCGAGTCGTCGTCCTCGATCATCTGGTCGATGGCCTCCTCGTAGCCCTCGATCGCCTCGGTCATCTCGCCGGGTTCGGCGCTGACCCCGATGAGCGGGGCGACCCGCTCGAGGAGCGCGATCGCCGCCAGTGGAGCTGGGGCCGAGGGCAGGTAGGCCGGGACCGTCGCCCAGATGGACGCCGAGTCGATCCCGGCGTCCAGGCACGCGGTGTGGAGCACGCCGACGATGCCCGTCGGTCCCTGGTAGGTCGATGGCTCCAGTCGCAGTCTCGCCGCCACATGGTCGTCGTAGGCGGTCCCGAGCACGCGGGAGGGGCGGGTGTGCGGGACGTCGGCGAGCAGGGCGCCGAGCGTCACCACCAGGCCACAGCCCAGCTCACTGGCGAGTTCGAGCACGAGGTCGCAGTAGGTCCGCCAGCGGAGCTGCGGCTCGACAGCGCGCAGCAGCACCACCCCGTCGGTTCCGTTCAGGTCGGCCCACGAGAACGTGTGGCTCGGCCAGCGGATCACGCGGTGGTCGTCGACGAGCCGGACCTGCGGTCGGGAACTCGTGAAGTCGTGGAACCCCTCCGGGTCGATCCGGGCGAACGCCTGGGTGTCCCAGATGGTCTCGAGGTGCTCCACGACCGTCGTCGCGGCGTCTCCGGCGTCGTTCCAGCCCGCGAATGCGGCGATGAGGGTCGGGCCGCCGTGCCGTGGTGCGGTGCGCACCTCGGGCCGCCACTGCCATTCCAGCTCCGCCATCGGACTCACGGTACCGGTGGATCCGGCCGGTCCCACCGGGTGTCACCGGTACGCTGCAGTCCGTGAGTGAGCAGCCGAACACCCCGTCCGCCGTGGCCGTCGAGCAGGTCGACGAGGTCGACGACGAGCTGGTCGAGGCCATGTTCCGGCTGGTGCCCCAGCTCTCGAGCTCGGCCCCGCCGATGACGGCAGGGATCCTCGCCGGTGTGGTCGAGCACGAGGCCTCGCACCTGCTCGTGGCCCGGTCCGCCGATGGTCGGATCGTGGGCTCGATGACGCTCGTGGTGTTCCCGATCCCCACCGGGACGAGAGCGTGGATCGAGGACGTCGTCGTCGACGAGGCCGCCCGTGGCCAGGGTGTGGGCGAGGCGCTCAACCGCCGTGCACTCGAGCTGGCTGACGAGCTCGGCGCGACGACGGTGGACCTGACCTCGCGGCCGAGCCGGGAGGCGGCCAACCGTCTCTACCGGCGGATCGGGTTCATTCAGCGCGAGACGAACGTGTACAGGTACGAACGCAGGCGCTGAGGTCGGTCGGTCCACGGCGGTCAGCGGCCGAGCACGAGCAGGCCGCCGACAGCGAGTTCGATCGCACAGCCGGCGAGGTTCTCCTTGGATGCGTTCCGGTCGATGACCAGCGACACGAACCGTCCGGTGAACGCTCCGAGCCACGCAGCACCGAGTACCAGGGCGGCGTCGGCCGACCCGATGGCGAGCACAGCGACACCTGCTCCGATGAAGAGTCCTCCGTAGGTGGCCCGGAACTCGGACACTCCGAGTCGCCCCGGCAGCTCGAGGCCGATGACCTTGCTCACCTGCTGGGGCCAGATCAGGCCGAGCAGTCCAGCGAGGATGGAGATGCCGGCTCCGATGACCGCTGGGAACTGCACGGCCGCTGGAACTCCCGCACCGTCGACCGTATTCCCCGGCTCGCAGGGGACAGGGTTGCCCGGTGTCCTGCCGGCGCTGGCGACTCTGCCCGGAACCGGACGGGCCCGACTCCGCTTCTCTCTCCGGTCGCCGAGCGCCGACACGCACGAGCGCGAGGGCCGAGGCCGGTCGCACGCCCCCGGACACCGGGGGAGTCCGGAGATGTCGTCCCTCGACCGCATGGTCACCTCGAAGCGGCCGGAGCGCCGCGACCGACTGTGTCGCTCTAGCCTCTCGCCCGTGGATGAGGTGACACCGTCGATCGACCCGGTCGCACTGGACGCGCTCGAGCGTGCGGGGCTGTTCGACCCCGGCTCACCGACGGCTGCCGAACGCGTCGAGCTCCTCGCCCACCTGCTCGATCGGTTCAGCGTCGAGGAGATCGTCTCCTGGGCGGCCCGGTCGCACGTGATGGGCGTGGCGGCGCGTTCGGTGGATCGACCTCCACCGTTGATCAGCGCCGCCGTCGCAGCGGAGCGCGTCGGGGTCCCGGTCGGGACGGTGATCGAGATGCGTCAGGCGCTCGGCTTCCCGGTCATCGATCCGGACGAGCCGTCCATGCCCGAGACCGTGGTCGACGACCTCACCACCTACCTCCTCGGCGTGGAGCTGTTCGGCAGGGAGAACGCGCTCTCGTTCGTCCGGGTGCTGGGCTGGTCCACGGCACGGGTGATGGAGGCCGCCCGGGCGATGTTCGGCGGCAGCTCCGAACCCGGTGCCGAACGCCGCACGGAGCTGCAGTGGTCCCAGGCCAACGAGGTGGCGATCGCGGCGTGGGTGCAGGTGGGGGGTGTGGTGCGCAACCTGTTGTCGGAGCACGCCCTGCGCGACGTCGGTTTCGTGCACTCGCTGATGGCCGGCGACCTACGGTCGGCCGTGGCGTTCGTGGATCTCGTCGGTTCGACCAGTTGGGCCGAGGACGTCGACGCCTCGCAGCACTCGGCGGCGCTGCGCCGTTTCGAGATGCAGGCGTCGACGGTGGCGGCCGAACACGGTGCACGGCTCGTCAAGCTGATCGGGGACGAGGCGATGGTCGTGGCCGATGATCCGGGTCGTCTCTGTCGGGTGGCGCTCGCGATCTGCGACCTGGCCGAACGTGATCCCGACCTGCCCAGCGCCCGGGGTGCGGTCGGTTTCGGTGTGGTGACGGCGAGGGACGGGGACTACTTCGGCCCGCTGGTGAACACCGTCGCGCGGGCCGGGAAGGTCGCCGATCCGGGCGGCATCGTGGTGACCGCAGAGGTGGAACGAACGCTCGACCCGGCCACGTGGACGGTGGACCCGCTCGGGCTCCACGACCTGTCCGGGGTGGCCGAACCGGTCCACCTGAGCCGGGTGGCGCTCCGGAGTGCGCAGTCCGGAGGGTGAGATCCGCCCGGGTGACGGGTGCGTGGTGACGGGTGCGTGGTGTGCGGAGCGGACCGACTGCGGCCCTCTCGCGGCGGTGACCTGCGGCAGTCGTTGCCGGGGGAGGAGGGCGGCCCGTATTGACATAGGTATGACCTCTGTTGTCCACTGTCCGGGTGGACAGGCCTGCTTCCGCGGAAGCGCAGTTGACGGCACTGGGTCTCGAGCTGCCGGAGCCGCTCCCGCCCTTCGGTGAGTACGTCCCCGCGGTCCGGTCCGGCGGGCAGCTCTGGGTCGGGGGTCACTTCGGGACGAGACCGGACGGCTCGATCCACACCGGAACGGTCGGCATCGACGTCACGGCGACCCAGGCGCAGGACGCGGCCCGGTCCGCCGCACTGCACCTGCTGTCGACCATCCGCGCCGAGCTCGGCTCGCTGGACAGGGTGGCGCAGGTCGTTCGCGTGGACGGCGTGGTGAACTCGGCGCCGGACTTCACCGGTCAGACCGGTGTGATCGACGCGGCGTCGCGGGTCCTCGTCGACGTGTTCGGTGACCGGGGGCGGCACGCGCGACTGGCGGTCGGCGTGGCCGCCCTGCCGGGGGACCTGATCCTCGAGATCACCGCCGTCGTCGAGGTGTACGACGAGCATCTGGTCGGGTGACGGAGGTGGAGCGCGGGTTCCAGTTCGGGGGTCGACTGTCGCTCGACCTCACGTGGACACTCCGGTACCGGGCGATCGCGCCGACGGAGCTGCTGAGGTCCCCGGAGGATCTGCGGACGTGGTGCTCGCTCGCCGTCGCACCAGTGGAGGCCCCGGTCGGCCCCACCGAACTCCGGGCAGCGGTGGAGCTCCGGGAGGCGATCCACGGTGCCGCCACGGCCGTGATCGACGGGGTCCGGATTCCGGCGACCGACCGGGCGACGATCAACGACTGGGCGTCGAGGCCGTCGGCGTTCCGGAGTCTCGACCGACAGGACCGGGCTGCGGTGCGGCTCCGACCCGGAGCTCCCGTGGAGTCGGCTCTGGCGGTGGTCGCCGCCGACGCCGTCGACGTGCTCGGCACGGCCGACGGTCGACTCCGTCGTTGCGAGGGTCCGGGTTGTTCGCTCCTGTTCCACGACTCCTCACGCCCCGGAAGTCGCCGGTGGTGTTCGACCGCTCGGTGCGGCAACCGCGTCAACACGGTGGCCTACCGCCGACGGAGGGTCGTCGGTGCCGCCGATCCGGACCGACCGGACCGCACCGGGTGACCCGCCGGACCGACCGGACCACGACCGACCGGACCACGAGGGAGATCCCGTGTTGACCATGAAGCCGAACTGCGAGTGCTGCGACTGCGACCTCGACCCGTCAGGGACGGATGCGCGGATCTGCTCGTTCGAGTGCACCTGGTGCTCGAGCTGCGCAGATCACCTGGGTGGCACCTGCCCCAACTGCGGAGGAGCGCTCGTGCAGCGTCCTGCGCGTGACGCCTCGCTCCTGGAGGCGTTCCCCGCGTCGCCCGAACGGGCGCCGGCGAGTCACGGCTGCTCCTGAGGTCCCGACGGGTGTTGGACGGTGCGCCGGCGGAGTGACTAGAGCCCGACCTCGGTCGGGAGCCGGAGGGCCCACACCGCTGCACCGACCACGATGACGGTGGCGACCACGACCATCCCGGCCCGCAACTCGAACACCCCGATCCGCGACTGGATGCCCAGCAGGAACAGCCCGGCGGCGATCAGCAGCACGGCGAGCACGTAGTCGCCCGCAGCGCCGTCGGCCAGTTCGGCGGCCTGCTCGTAGTTCTGGGCCTCGGCCTCGAGCCGGGCCGATTCGGTCTCGTCGGGGGTCACGTACGCATCCAGTTCGAGCGGCGATCCGGGAGCGTCCGGGTTGTTGAGCGGATCGAGGGCCAGCCACGCCCGGAACGCCGTGTCGAGCGCCGGTGAGAAGCGCTGTTCGGCGAAGGTGGCCCGGGTGGTGGCCCCGTCCGCCGTGGCCTCGAGCCAGCGGTCGAAGGCGCCCAGGTCGGCCTGTGACTGCTGCGTGGACCGTTGCTCCGCCCGGAAGGCCTGCAGCTGCAGCACCGACGATCGCGTGTCGAGCCGACTCTGGTCGCCACTCAGCTGGGTCGACTGGTAGGCACACCACGCCGACAGGAGGGCGCTGAGTGACAGCAGGACCGTGATGACCAGCTCGAGCACCCGTTCCCGTGGTGAGTTGGCGACCTGCTCCTCGCCGGTCGCCTCCTCGTCCCGTTCCCGTTCCTGATCCTGCGGGTCGTCGGGCCCCGTGGTGCTCACGGACCCGAGCCTAGAGACCTGCGGGCCTCCGGTCCGGCTCCACCGAGCGCAGCGCCGGCGGAGTCCTCACGCCCGCCGGACGTCGCTCCCGTGGGCCGCGATGGCCCAGATCACGATCACGTCGAGCGCCATCACGCTCAGGGCCCAGAGCGGGAACGCCGGGATGAAGAAGAAGTTGGCCACCAGGCTCAGCGAGGCCAGGAGCACACCGACCGCTCGGGCACCCGGACTCCCGACCAGCAGGCCGAGCCCGGCGATGAACGCCACGGCACCGACGGCGAACAGGATCCACCCCCACGTGCTGAGGTCGAAGAACACCGCACCCCGGTTGGACCACACGACCCACTGGTCGTTGAGGATCGCCACTGATCCGTACGCGGCGTTGATCACGCCGCCGAGCAGCAGCACGACCGAGGCGAACATCAACCATCCGGAGTCGGCGGCCGACGGCGACGACACCACGATGGGGTCGCTCCCGGGTCGGCCGGCCGTGACCGGGCGCTCGGTCGTGCCGTCGGTCCCGCTGCCGGCTCGTTCCGGCGTGGTGCTCTCGAGGGTCTCCTGGCTCACGGTGGGCTCCTTCGCTCGTTGTCGCACGGCTGCCCCCTGCGGGCGGCACCTGAGTGGTCGTGCGTGGTGCCGCCGGATGAAGGCCGGTGACGGTCGGGGAGGGTGCATCGGTGCCGTTCGCGCGCTTGCATGGTGGGGTGGAGAGCGCCGAGGACGACGGGTGGTCGGCACCTGTGGATGCGCCGTGGGAGCTCACCGACGGTGTGGTCCGCCTGCGGAGGTGGCGCCCGGACGACGCCGAGTGGATCCACGGCGTGTGCCAGGACGCCGAGATCCAGCGGTGGACCAGGATCCCGGTGCCGTACACGCGCGCCGACGCCGAGTGGTTCGTCGACGTCTTCGTGCCGCAGGCCTGGGACCGTGGCGAGGAGTTCCATCTGGTGGCGACCGATGTCGCGACGGATGCGCGTCTGGGTTCGGTCGGACTCGTCCTCGTGCCGGGCGCCCCGGGGGTGGGTGAGGTCGGCTACTACACGGCGCCCGAGGGACGGAACCAGGGTGTGGCGTCGGCGTCGGTCGACCTCGTCGCTGCGTGGGCGTTCGGCGTGCTCGGACTGGTTCGGCTCGAACTCCACATCGACCCGCGCAACACCCCGTCGCTCGCCGTGGCGCGACGTTGCGGCTTCGAGCTCGAGGGGATCCTGCGGTCCCGGGCCGAGCACCGTGGTGCACGTCGTGACGTGGCGCTCCACGCCCGGCTCCAGTCGTGAGCCGGCTCCCGGAGGTCGAGCGGGCCGCACGGGAACGTGTCGTCCGACCGCTCTTCGTCGACCCGGGCGGCACCGTGCTCCGCCGGTCGGTCCGGGTGGCGGTGCTCGGCACCTCCGCGTTCGTCGTGCTCGGGAGGATCCTGCACCTCGATGCCGTCGCCGCGGCGGCGCTGTTCGCCATCATCGCCCTCGACGGGTTCACCGACTTCTGGGGACCTCCCCTGCGACGATTCGGCCGGTACGTCGGTGCCGGGCTCGCCGGTGCGTGCATGTTCCCGCTGGTCGCGGTCGTCCGGCCGTCCGTGCCGCTCCTGCTCGTCACCACGGCGGCCGTCACGTTCGGCGTCTACTTCCTCGGGGTCCTGGGCGGCCCCTACTTCGCGGCCCGGTTCCCGGTGATGATCGCGTTCCTCTACGCGGCGACGGCACTGCCCGAGGGGGCCGCGTCCGTGGACGACGTCGTCGGCTGGTTGCTCGGAACCGTCGCCGCAGCGGTCGCCTCCGCAGCCTTCTGGCCGGCGCACCGTCGGTACCCGATCCGCTCGCTGCTGTCGGATCTGGCGGCGGCGTCGGCCGCGGTGCTCCGCACCGATGATCCGGCCGACCGGGAGCACCTGCGCGACGCAGCCGACGAGTTGCGCTCGGTCTCCGTGTCACGGCGACTCCGGACGGGTGCGGTCGCCGTCCCCGATCGGATCCTGGCCGAGTGTGTCCACCAGGCGGAGCGACTGGTCGCAGTCATCGCCGTGCTCGCGACCGACCGGTCCGTGGCGGCACCCGAGGACCTGGTACTCCTCGCCGAGACCGCAGCGACCCTCGACGCGGTGGCCGGGGCGATCGACGGCTCCCGCCGATCGGTCACGCGTCGTCCGCCGATCCCGTGCGGGCGACTCCGTCGTGCCGTGGTCGACCACGTCGCTGCGGGCGAGCGACGTCTCGCCCCGCTCGCCGCAACGGCGGACGACGTCGAGCTCGTCGCCCGGTCGACGGAGTTCCGGTTGGTGGCCGTCGCGGCCCTCGAACTCGCGGACCTGGCCGAGGCGTGGCGGGCGGGTGGACGGACCCCCACCGGTCCGGTGGCCGAGCCGTTCGTCGAGAGTGGCCCGGTGGACTCGCTCCGCCGTCACGCGCGCGTGGACTCGCTGTGGTTCCGCAACTCGATCCGGGCCGCTGTGGCGTGCACCGTGGCGGTGGGGCTGGTGCAGGCCGGAGTCGGTTCGGGTCGCGGATTCTGGATCGCGCTCGGGACGATCTCCGTGCTCCGGGCCGACCTGGCCACGGTGTCCCGGTCCGCCACGACGGCGGTGGTGGGGACCGCCGTCGGCTTCGTCGTGTCGACCGGGGTGCTCGCCGTCGCCGGTGACGTCGAGCCCGTCCTCTGGATGGTCCTGCCGGTGGTGCTGTTCCTGAGCGCGGCGGAGAACGGCGTCCACCCGGTGGTGGGCACGGCTGCGTTCACGACGTTCGTCGTCACCACGGTCGCGATCACCAGTCCCGAGCTCGAGTCCGCCGGTCAGCTCCGGCTGGTCAACGCCACCATCGGCGCGGTGGTGGCGTTCGGTGTGGCGGCACTCCTCTGGCCGCGGATCGGAACCGTCCCCGAGGGCGCGGTCGCCGAGGTGCTCGGCCGTCTGGCGCGCTCGCTCCGGGACCGGACCGCCGACCCGGCCGCTCCGGGCGGGCCGTCGCCGGTGACGTGCGTGACCGACCTGGACCGGGTCGTCGACATGGTTGCCACGTCCTCGCCGCGCAGCATCCCCGTCGAGGTGCGGTTCCGGCTCGGGGTGATCGTCCAGCTCGGGGCAGTGACCTCCTCGGTCGTCTCGGGGCGCTCCGACGAGGTCGGGGCGGCACCGCTCGAGGTCCCGGTCGAGGACTGGGGGGACCCGGAGGCCCGCTCCGCCCTGCTGGCCGACGTCGGCCGGGCCGCTGCGTCGCTCGACGACCTGGCGGACCGGGTGGCCGAACGGGGGGCGCCACCGCCCCCGGAGGTGACGGCATCGTCGCTCCTCGAACTCGCCTGTCGCCGGGTGGGCAGGGAGGTCCCCGGCGCGCCGCTGGTCGACCTGGTCCGCCTGGGTGGGGGCCTGCGTCGGCTCGCCGACGTGGCTGCCGCCACCGCAGGGGTACGCCACGGACAGGCGGTCACTAGGGTGGGGTGATGGCATCCGCACAACCCGAGCCGGTCGACCCGGACGGAGGCGGCGAGCCTGACGCCGAGGGTGCGACACCGTCGAGGGACCGACCGGGCCGGGCCGGAGTGGGGATCACGATCCTCTCGGTCTGGTCGTGGTTCGTCTTCGGGGTCTGCGCGCTGGTCTGGGTCCCGCTGATGCTGCTCACCGCCCTGGTCACCCTGCCCTTCGACCGGGAGCGCTACTGGACGGGCTACCTGTTCCGACGGTTGCCGGTGGTCCACCAGGCGCTCAACCCGTTGTGGCGGTTCCGGGTCACGGGCGACCTGCCCGCCGATCCGCGCAATCCGTACGTGGTCGTGTCCAACCACGAGTCGTTCGCGGACATCCTGCTCATCTCGCACCTCCCGTGGGAGATGAAGTGGCTCTCCAAGCAGCAGTTGTTCAAGGTTCCGGTCGCCGGTTGGCTGATGCACCTCGCCGGTGACGTGCAACTCGACCGCGGCGACAAGGTGAGCGCGCAGCGGGCCATGGCGCAGTGCGCGGACTACCTCCGTCGCCGGGTCTCGGTCATGATCTTCCCCGAGGGGACACGCGCCGTCGACGGTGAGCTCGGTCGGTTCAAGGACGGTGCCTTCCGTCTGGCGATCGAGACCCAGGTGCCGATCCTCCCGCTCGCGGTGTCGGGGACCAAGGAGGCGCTCCGCAAGCACGACTGGCGGTTCGGTCGGGCCGACGCCGAGGTGCACGTCATGGCGCCGGTGTCGACCGTCGGGCTCACGCTGGACGACGTGGCCGATCTACGGGAACAGGTGCGCAGTGCGATCTCGGCGCAGCTCGCCACCATGAAGCAGTCGGCCTGACCCCGAGCAGAGGTTCAGGCCGGGACGATCCGCGCGACGGTGCCGTCGAGAGCGACGACGTACACCTCGCCGTCGGAGCCCGTCCCGAACGACACGAGCGACTCGACCTCGGGACCCAGCTCGATCGGCCGGAACGACCCCTCACCCGCCGGGCGCAGGCCCCGGATCACAGGGTCGCAGAAGTCGCCGAAGAGGTAGGTGCCGTCGAGCGCCGGAATGGCCCCGCCGCGGTAGACGACTCCACCGGTGACCGAGCAGCCTCCGGCGTCCCGGGTGTAGGTGTGGACGGGAGCGACGAACCTCGCTGCGTCGACCGACTCCGGCGCCGCCTCGAACGGTCGGTCGCCCTCGAACAGGTCCCAACCCAGGTTGGCCCCGCGACCCGTCCCCTCGCTGGCCGGTAGCAGGTCGATCTCCTCGACGGCGTCCTGTCCGACGTCCCCGATCCACAGGTCGCCCGTCGCAGGGTCGAAGCTGAGCCGCCACGGATTGCGGACACCGGAGATCCAGATCCCCGGCGCCCCGTCCAGGTCGGGGTTGTCGTCGGGGAGACCGTCACCGTCGGCGTCGTTGCGGCCCGCCGGGTCGAGCCGGAGCACCTTGCCGAGCTGGGTCGAGCGGTCCTGCGCCCGGCCTCCCGGATCGTCGGCGGCGCCACCGTCACCGAATCCGGCGTAGAGCATGCCGTCGGGTCCCACCGCCAGGCTCCCGCCGTTGTGGTTGGCGAACGGTTGCTCGATCGCGACGAGCTCACGCCGACTGGTCGGGTCGGCCCGCAGCGAACCGTCGGAGCCGTCGATTCGGTAGGCGTCGACCCGGGAGTCGCTGGCGGAGGCCTCGGTGTAGCTGGTGTACAGCTCGTCGCCCTCGGGGCTGACGGCGATGCCGAGCAGTCCCCGCTCGCCACCGGTGGAACCCACCTGCTCGCTCAGGTCGAGCACCGGTGCGCCGGCCAGTCGGAACCCGTCGCCGTCGGCCACCGCCTCCCACACCCGCCCGCCCCGCTCGGCGACGAGCAGCGAGGTGCTCCCCGGCCGGTGGGTCAGGTCGATGGGCTGGTCGAGCCCGAGCCCGAGGTCGAGCAGGCCGAGCGGCGGGAGCTCACCGTCGGTCGGGGCGGTCGACGGTGCGCCCGGGGTCGGGACCGATGTCGACGTCGGCACGGCCGACGTCGAGGCCGGGGTGGCGGTCCCCTCCGAGCCGCAGGCCGATGCGCCCAGTGCGAGGACCAGGGTGACGACCGCAGCCCGGCCGCACCGCCACGTGCCCCATCGGTGCCTCACCGGGCCCTCCTGACCAGTCCCTCCTGGACCGCCGATGCGACGAGTCGTCCCCTGCGGTCGAACACCAGCCCGCGCCCCACGCCCCGGCCGCCCGAGGTCACCGGGGTGTCCTGGGCGAACAGCAGCCAGTCGTCGGCCCGGAACGAGTGGTGGAACCACATGGCGTGGTCCAGCGAGGCCATGAACACGTCACCGTTGGCGAGGCTCTCGCCGTGTGGCAGCAGCGAGGTGTCGAGGAGCGTCAGGTCCGATGCGTAGGTCAGCACGCAGACCTGCAGCACGGGATCGTCGGGGAGCACGCCGTTGGCCCGGAGCCACACGTTCTGGAACGGCGGCAGGATCCCGACCCGGTCGAACGGCCCGAGCTCGCAGTAGCGGATGTCGATCGGACGGGGCTGATCGACGAAGTCGCCCACCGCCGCCCGGTGCGGCTCCATCCGCTCGGCGAAGTCGGGCAGTTGTTCCGGTTCGGGCAGTCCCGCCGGCGCCTCGACCTGGTGCTCCAGGCCCGACTCGGTGACCTGGAAGCTCGCCGAGAGGGTGAAGATGCTCCGGCCGTGCTGGACGGCCTTGACCCACCGGGTGCTGAAGGAGCGGCCGTCCCGGACCCGCTCGACCTCGTAGATGATGGGGACGTTCGGGTCGCCGGGACGGAGGAAGTAGGCGTGCAACGAGTGCACCGACCGGGCGGCGTCGCCGGCGTCGTCGGTGTCGTCGACCGTCCGGGCGGCCGCCACGAGCGCCTGGCCGGCCACCTGGCCGCCGAACACCCGCTGGCGGTGGTCGTCCGGACTCACCCCGCGGAAGATGTTCACCTCGATCGGCTCGAGGTCGAGCAACGCCACGAGCCCGTCCACAGCGGCCTGATCCACCGGGCCGTTCTACCCCTTCCGGACGCTCTGGTGGGTGCACGGGTCCCGCCTCCGGTACGGTGGCCCCCGTGAAGGTCTCGACCGGGGCGCTCGTCCAGCACGCCAAGTCCGACTCCGGCCGCAAGCAGATCCGCTACGCCGCCGTGTCGATCGTCTTCGTGCCGCTCGGCCAGATCCTGATCCAGCTGCTCGGGGCGACCGTGTTCACCAGCACGCTGATCGACGGCACCAAGGAGACCAACTGGGTGGCCGCGTCCATCACGAGCGCCGCCATCCTCACCATCCCCAACTTCTTCGCCAACAAGTACCTGGTCTGGAAGAACACCTCCCGCGACAACCTGCGGACCCAGGTGCTCGTGTTCTGGGTGGCGGCCATGCTCGGGGTGACCTTCGCGACGGTCCTGACCTTCGTCGTCGACGCCATGATCGAGAGCCACGGCTGGATCGAGAAGGTGGCGGTGTTCTTCGCCCAGATGACGGGCTTCGGGATCGTCTGGCTCGGTCGGTACCTGATCCTCGACCGGTGGCTGTTCAAGGTCACGCACCACGGCGAGGAGCCCGACGAGGACGACCTCGAGATGATGCACGGCGACCTGCCGATCTGAATTGTCCCCCGTGATCGACCAACCGATCGACCGACCGATGGACCCTGAGCTGCGCGCCCGCGCCGAGGCCGCCAGGGGGTTCATGCCACCCGATGAAGGCCTGGCCCTCTACGACGCCGGTCTCCGGGCTGCCGCGCTGGTGCCGGCCGCCCCGCTGCTCGAGGTCGGTTCCTACTGCGGCAAGTCGAGCGTCTACCTGGGCGCAGCGGCCCGGGTGGCCGGGACCGTGCTCGTCGCGATCGACCACCACCGGGGCTCCGAGGAGAACCAGCCGGGCTGGGAGTGGCACGAGCCGGACCTCGTGGACCCAGCGGTGGGCCGGATGGACACCCTCCCGACCTTCCGTCGCACGGTCCACGACGCCGGACTCGAGGGCACAGTGGTCGCGCTCGTCGGTGACTCGCCGACGGTTGCCGGCTTCTGGACGACGCCGTGCGCGCTCGTGTTCATCGACGGCGGTCACGGGGAGGAGCCAGCCGCCACCGACTACCGGCTCTGGACCCCGCACGTCGCCCCCGGCGGGCTGCTCGCCATCCACGACGTGTTCCCCGACCCGGCCGACGGCGGTCGACCGCCCTACGAGCGGATCTACCTCCCGGCGCTCGAGTCGGGCCGGTTCGTCGAGGAGTCGGCGACGGGCTCGCTCAGGGTGCTGCGTCGGGTCGACTGAACCCGATCCGTCGGCCCCGCTCCGACGGTGGTCAGCCGACCGTTGGATCGGCGGTCTCGCCGGGGCGCATGCCCTGTCCGGCCCGCCGGGCGACGTCCTCGGGGTCGAGACCTGCGGCGCGGCGTTCACTCCGGATGACGCGGGACCGCCACCAGACGAACCCACCGATCCCGATGATCACGGCGCACACGACGAAGAACAGGCTGACCTGCAGCCAGCCGCCCGGGTCGTCGCGGGAGGCCGGTTCCTCACCGCAGTACGGCGGCCGAACGATGTTGCCGGGTCCGCAGTCCGACCCCTGGATGGTCCCTGCGTCGGCGCCGAGGGTGGTCGGGGGGCGCAGCGGCGGGACGGTCGTCGGGCCGTCCTGTGCGCCGGCTGGTCCCGAGGAGTTCCCGAGCGTCAGGACCACGGTCACCGCCAGGGCGGTGGCCACCAGGGTTGCGGTGGCAACGACGCGACGAGCCGGGCGGTGTCGCCTCACGTCGGTTCGACGGCGCCCGGCTCGGCGTGGGTGTCGATGAGCTCGGGGAAGTGCCGGTGGTCCGAGAAGAGTCCGCTGGCGGCCGACGCGCCGGTCAGCGCGTCCGCTGCCAGGATCACGGCGGAGGCCGTGTAGGTCGACTGCTCGCCGCCCGGGAAGTGCACCTGGTCGGGCAGGACGATGCCGGTCCAGTAGCGGTCCTCGGCGGTCCGGAGGCGATGTGACCAACTGAACAGCTCGAGGGCGCGGTCCCGGTCGCCGACGGCGAGGTGCGCCATGGCGCACTCGCAGGTCTCGGCGGCGGTGATCCACGGCCGGTCGGAGACGCAGCGGACGCCCCACCCGTCCATCACGAACGCCTCGAACCTGGCCTCGAGGCGGCTCCGTCCCTCCTCGCCGGTGATCGCTCCGCCGAGCACCGGGTAGTACCAGTCCATCGCCCAGCGGTGCTTCGGGGCGAACGCCTCGGGCTCGGTCCGGATCACCCGTGCGAGTCGGGCCGCCGACAACTCCCAGTCGGGGCGTTCGTGCCCGAGGACGCCCGCGACGGCGACGGCGCAGCGGAGGCTGTGGCAGATCGACGACGAGCCGGTCAGCAGGGCGAAGCTCCACGGGGTGCCGTCGGCGTGACGGGCCCAGAGGATCTCGCCGCGTGGGGTCTGCAGGTCGAGCACGAAGTCGACGGCGGCCTCGACCATCGGCCACAGCTCCTCGAGCGCCCCCCGGTCCTCGTACAGCAACCAGTGGAACCACGCACCCGCTGCGACGTACGCACAGCAGTTGGCGTCGAGCTTGTCCTGCTCGACGCCGTCGGCGACGTAGTACTGGTGCCAGGACCCATCGTCGCGCTGGGTCGACCGGAGCCACTCGAATCCGAGCTCGGCCTCGGTGCGCCGGCCGCCGAGCATCAGGGCCATGAGCGCCTCGGTGTGGTTCCACACGTCGGCGTGGCCGCCGGGGAACCACGGGATCATCCCGTCGTCGAGCTGCCACTCCGCAACGGCATCGACCGTGGCGACCAGCTCGGCGGCGGTGACGATGCCGGGGACGTCGGCGAGGTGGTGCTCAGACACCGACGGACTCGCTCTCCGGGAGCTCCGCCCGCATCCGGGGTGCGGCCCGGCCGGGCTTGCGGGCGTAGACGACGATGCTCTTCCCGAGCACGGGGTTGAGCAGGCGTTCGGTCGTGCGGGTCAGGGCCGGGGCCCGGGCGATGTCCCAGACGAGGAGCTTGTGGTACGCCTGCACGAGCGGGTTCTGGTCGTTCGTCGGGCCGAACACGCACCGCAGCCACCAGTACGGAGAGTGGAGTGCGTGCGCCCGGTGCGACCCCTCGGGGACCAGCCCCGCCTCCTCGAGCCGGTGCCGCAACAGGGCCTCGGTGTAGATCCTGACGTGCCCGCCCGTGGCGAGGGGGGCGTGGTACTCGGCCGACAGCGCCCAGCAGATCTTCTCGGGCAGCCACGCCGGGACCGTGGCGGCGAGCACGCCTCCGGGACGGAGCACCCGGGCCAACTCGCCCATGGCCGCGGTGTCATCGGGGATGTGCTCGAAGACCTCGGAGCAGATGACGTGGTCGAAGGTCCCGTCCCGGAACGGGAGCCGAACGGCGTCACCGTTGGCACACGCGGCCCAGGCGGCGGCGGGCGCCTCGCCGGCGTCCTGCATCGCCCAGAAGAGGTCACGGACCGGGGGGAGCTCGTCGAACCCGTAGTCGAAGGCCACGACGTCGGCGCCCCGGCGGAACGTCTCGAACGAGTGCCGTCCCGCTCCGGCACCCAGGTCGAGCACCAGGTCGCCGGGCCGGAGTCCCAGACGGTCGTAGTCGACGGTCAGCACGTTCGCCCCCGAACCTCAGCCGGAGGTCCGCTCGCTGCGGACCTCGTCGATCAGTGCCCGGTAGTGCTCGACCGTGCGGCTCGCGGTGTGGGCCCAGCTCCAGCGGTTGATGACCCGCTCGCGGCCGGCGGCCCCGATCCGGGCGGCTGCGGCAGGATCATCGAGGACCCGCCGGATGCCCGTGGCCAGGGCCTCGGCATCGCCCGGCTCCACGGCGAAACAGGTCTCACCGTCGGCACCGGCGACCTCGGGGATGGCGCCACCGGTGGTGGCCACCAGCGGGCACCCCGTGCTCATGGCCTCGATGGCCGGGAGCGAGAAGCCCTCGTAGAGCGACGGGACCACGGCGGCCGCGGAGGAGTTGTAGAGCTCGACGATCCGCTCGTCGGACACCCCCGAGACGAACTCGACGGCGTCGGAGAGCCCGAGCGCCTCGATCGTGCGCTGGGCGGCCGAGCCCTCCTTGAGGCGGCCCACGACCACCAGCCGCAGCTCCGGGTACTCGGTGCGGAGCTTCGCCACCGCCTCGAGCAGGTACCGCTGGCCCTTCATGGCCACGTCGGACGACGCGGTCGAGATGATCTGGAACGGCTCTCGCCGGACCGACGGATCGGGGGTGAAGAGCTCGGGGTCGACGCCGACCGGCACGATGTGGAGGCGGTCCGGTGGGATCAGGTGGTCCCGGCAGATGTCGGCGTAGGACGACTGCGACACGGTGATCACCCGCCGGAGCCGCCGGGCCACCCGGGTCTGCATCTTCGTGAACGCGTACCAGCGGGCCTTGGACCAGCGCTGGCGTGTCGACTCGGCGTGCTCCATCTCGAGCCGTCGGTCGACGGTGATCGGGTGGTGGATGGTGCCGAGCACCGGCAGACCGTCGCGCTCCATGAGCAGGAGCCCGTACCCGAGGCACTGGTTGTCGTGGACCAGGTCGAACTCGTCGAGCCGGTGGTGGAGGTGGTCCCACGCCCGCATGGAGAACGCGAGCGGCTCGGGGAAGGTGCCCGAGGAGAACGCGGTCACCTCGAGCCAGTCCCAGCGGGAACGGAGCTCCCACAGCCCGGGCATCCGCATGGGGAAGTAGTCGTTGTAGATGTCCAGGCTGGGCAGTTCGACGAGCGGGATGCCCTCGTCGACGACCGGGTAGGGCTGTCCGGAGAGGACCTCGACGTGGTGGCCGCTGCGGTGGAGGGCCTTGGCCAGGTGCCGCACGTAGACGCCCTGTCCACCGACGTGCGGCTTCCCGCGGTAGGTGAGCAGCGCGATCCGGAGCGGGTCGTCGGGCCCCGGGAGGGGGCGACGGGCACCACCGGAGGGTGTGCCCCGGGCCTCGGGGGTGGCGCGCATGGCGCTCAAGCCTCGCCGGTGGGCCGTCGGACGGTCAAGTAGGCCACCGGCTCCCGCTGCTCCCCGGACGCCCCGTGGCCCCCCGGGCACGTTCCGTGGCGCTCCGGCGTCGGAGCAGCTCGGCGGTGAGGAACGATCCGACGGCGCCCAGGGCGAGCGAGACGGGCAGCAGGTCACCGGTGGCCTGGGCGGGGGTGGTGCCGCTGCGCCGCTCGATCGTGGCGGTGAGGACCACCGACTCCGAGATCCCGGACCGCTGCTCGAGTTCGCCCCGGGGGTCGACGATCGCCGAGAACCCGGTCGGAGCGGCCTGCACCAACCACCGGCCCGACTCGGTCGCCCGGAGACGGGACTGGGCGACCTGCTGGGACTGGATCTGGGTGAGCCAGTAGCTCGACCCGTTGGTCGGGTTGGCCACGAACTCCCCACCCGCCCGGACACCCTCCCGCACCCGCCGGGAGAAGAACACCTCCCAGCTGATCGCCACCGCCACCTCTCCGGCCGGGGTGGGGACGGCCGAGGTTCCCGCACCGGGGACCTGGTCCCTCGGCGGGAGCTGGCCGGCGGCGATCGACTCGAACAGGCGGCGCAGCGGGACGTACTCGCCGAACGGGACCCGTCGCTCCTTGTCGTAGCGTCCGGTGATCGTCCCGTCCGGGTCGACGACGACCACGTAGTTCACGAACTCGGACTGGTCGACACCCTCGACGACCCCGACGAGGATCGGTGCCTGCACCCGAGCGGCCTCGCGGCGCAGCCGGTCGACGTACGGGTGGTCCTCGAGTCGACCCTCGACGTTGACGACGTTCTCGGGCCAGACCACCAGGTCGACCGATCCCGGTTCGATGGTGCCGCTGGCGGCGAGGTGCCGTTCGAGCACGGGACCCGTGTCCCCCTCGGCGAACCGTGTGCCCTGGGGGCCGCCCCCCTGGACCGCAGCGACCCGCGTGGTGCCGTCGACCTCACCGAGCGGCCAGGCCGCGCCGAGCAACGCCGTGAGCACCACGGCGGCCAGGATCAGACCGGACGGGCGCCAGCGACCGTGCACGGCCAGGTACAGCGCCGTGCCGAGCGAGGCGACCGCGCCACCGAGCAGCAGCACCCCGCCGATCGTTGCGATCGGTCGCAGGGGGCCGGCGGCCTGCGTGGTGGCCAGCTCCGACAGCGGCACCCCGCCGAACGGGGCGTGCAGGAGCCCCCACTCGAGCAGCACGAGCGATGCCGGCAGCAGGACCAGCCGACGCTGGTCCCCCGAGCTGACGACACCGACGAGTCCGACCAGACCCGCCCAGCCGATGAACACCGCCGCCACGTAGCCCGGTGCCGTGAGCCGCCACATCCACAGGGTCGACGGTGCGAACCAGGCGAGGCCGACCAGGTACGACAGTCCGAACCGGGCGGCGGCCGACCGGTCCTCGAGGACCCGGATCCACAGGGCGATCCCGACCAGGGCGAGGGGCCACCACCCCCACGGCGGCACCGCCAGGCAGATGCAGCCCCCAGCCACCAGCGCGAGCGGTGCACCCAGCGCCCACGACCTGCCGCCCGACGACTCCACCCGTGCATTGTCGCATCCCCCGGGGCGCGCCCACGGGTCGGCGCGGACCTGCGTAGGGTTGTCGCATGGTCCCCCCGTCCCGACTCCCGAAGCTGCTCCGGTGGGTCGCCGGTCCGTGCGTCGCGGTCGTGCTGGTCGCTGCGTCGGCGGCGTGTTCGGGAGGTGAGGAGTCCTCGGGGCCGCCGGTCACCGGCGCCGCCGCCGAGGGTCAGCAGCTGTTCCGGACCAACGGGTGCGCTGCGTGCCACAGCGTCGACGGCTCCGACGGCGTCGGGCCGACGCTGCAGGGACTCCTCGGCTCACAGGTCGAGCTGCAGGGTGGTGGCACCGTCACCGCCGACGAGGCGTACCTCCGTGAGTCGATCGTGAACCCGTCGGCGAAGAAGGTGGCCGGCTACAGCGCCGCCATGCCGGCCCGGGAACTGAGCCCGAGCGAGGTCGACGCCCTCGTCGCCTACATCTCGGCGCTCCGCTGACCTCCGGGGCCTGGATCCGAGCCTCGAGCTGGACGAGCGCCGCCACGTGCACCCCACGACCGGGACCCCCCGCCCCACACCGACCCGTGTCCCGACGACGCGTCCCGCGGGCAGGACGCTGGCCCGCACGGTGTTGGTCCGTGCGCTGTCCCGCACGGTGTTGGTCCGTGCGCTGTCCCGCACGGTGTTGGTCCGTGCGCTGTCCCGCACGGTGTTGGTCCGTGCGCTGTTCCTCGGCACGGTGATCCTCGCGGCGGCGTCCTCCGGCGCCGTGCTCGCGGCCTGCTCGAGCGACACCGACGCCGCCGAACCCTTCAGCGGCTACACGCGCTCACCGGCTGCCGACGTGTCCTCGGTGTCGATCCCGGCCGTCGGGGGCGGTGGCGGGGACTCGTTCGTCCCGGTCCCCGGGTCGCTCCGGCTCGTGTTCTTCGGGTTCACGTCGTGTCCGGACGTCTGCCCGACGACGCTGTCGGATCTGCGCCGGGGCATCGCCGGACTCGACGCCGGTGACCGGGAGCGCGTCGGGGTCGACGTGGTCACCGTCGATCCGGCCCGTGATCTGCCCGAGGTGCTCGACGCGTACGTCCGGGGGTTCCTCCCCGACGCCACGACGCACCGCACCGACGATCCCGACCTGCTGCGTCGATCTGCGGACGCCTTCGGGGTGGACTACTCGGTGCGAACCCGTCCGGACGGGGCGCCGGAGGTGTCCCACTCCGGGGACGTCCTCGTGGTCGACGACACCGGGACGGTGGTCCTGGCCTGGCCCCGCGGCACCGGGTCGTCCCGGATCACCGGTGACCTCGAGCGCCTGCTCCAGGGTGAGCGGCCGGTGTCCGCGACGGGTGGCCCCCCGCCCGAGCGGACCGGCTCCGGCGAGTCCGACCACGCGGACCACCGTCCGGGGGCCTGAGGTGTCGGACCGGTGAGGACGCATCGCCCAACCCGGCTCGTCGGAGCGGTCCTGGTGACGCTGGCCGTCCTCGGGGTCGTGGGCTGCGCCTCCGGCGACGGTGAGGTGCGGGTCGAACTGCGCGACGACGCCGCAGCGGTGGTCCACGAGTTCGTCGTGCCGACGGGTACCGAGGCGCTCCTCGACGCGGGTGGGACCGTCGAGGTCGTCCCGCAGGTGCTCGAGGTCCGGGTCGGTGACTCCATCAGGATCCGCAACGACGACGTGTCGACCGCGCAGGTCGGGATCTTCAACGTGCGCGCGGGCGAGACGGTGACCATGGAGTTCACCTCGCCGGGTGAACTCGTCGGCGAGTGCGACGTGCACCCGAGCGGCGAGTTCCGGATCCGGGTCAGTCGAGCCTGAGCAACGACCGGACTGCGGTGCGGCCGGAACGGATGCTCGCCGGGATGCCCACGCCCCGGTAACACATCCCGGCGACCCGGACCCCCGGGGCGTCGCGGCCGAGCGCCTCGTCGATCCGCAGGACGCGCTGTGCGTGGCCGACCTCGTACTGGGGGAACGCGTCGGTCCACCGGCTCACCCGGGTCGCCCGCGGTGGGGCGCTGATGCCCATGGTCGTGCGCAGGTCGTCGAGCAGACGCTCCGTGACCTCTGCGTCGGTCCGGCGGTCGACCTCGGTGTCGCCGGCGTGGCCCGCCGAGACCCGGAGCACGACGTGCCGGCCGTCGTCCCAGTGCGCCCACTTGGACGACCCCCACGACGCAGCGGTCAGCAGCAGCCCGGCGTCACGGGGCACCAGGAAACCGGACCCGTCGAGCGGGCCCGGCACGTCCGCTGCGTCGAGGACGAACGTGACCAGCACGACGGTGGTCGTCGGGATGGCCCGGAGCTCGTCGGCGGCGGTGCCACTCAGGTCCGAGACGATTCCTGCGGCGTGTCGGGCGGGCGTGGCGACCACCACGGCGTCGGCGGTGACCACGTCGTCGGGCCCGTGGACCGTGACCGAGCCGTCCCGGGCCCCGATCCGCTCGACCGGGCGGCCGGTCCGCAGGTCCGCACCCCGGGCGCGGAGCTGTTCGACGAGCGTGTCCACGAGCCGGCCGGTGCCGTCACGCAGTCCGGCGAAGACGGGTCGGTCGTCACTCGACGCACCGGCGGCCCGGCGCAGCGCACCGAGGAGACTGTCGCCCCGTCGGGCGGCCTCGGCCAGCTGCGGTGCGACGGACTCCAGGCTCAGGCGGTCGACGTCCCCGGCGCTGATCCCTCCGACGAGCGGTCCGACGATCCGGTCGACCACCGGTCGGCCGAGTCGGTCGCCGACGAACGCACCGATCGAGGTGTCGCCGTCGAGTCCCGGTCCGATGCGTCCCAGGTCGTCGCGGAGCTGCTGCACACCCGACTCGCCGAGCAACGCCCGGGTGGCGGGGTCCTCCGGATCGAGGGGCACCCCGAGGGTGTGCCGGCCCGGGAGTGGCCGCAGGTCGCCGTCGACCCAGACGAAGGCCCGTCCGCTCGCCGGCGACACCAGCTCCTCGCCGAGTCCCAGCTCGTGGCACAGGTCGACGGCGTCGGGCACCCGTGCCAGGAACGCGTCCGCACCCTCGTCGATGCGCAGCACGTCGCCGTCGACGTGGATCTCCGTCGTCCTGACGAGCCCGCCGAACCGGTCCGATGCCTCGAGGAGCGTCACCTGCGCACCCAGCCCGGTCGCCTCCCACGCCGCTGCGAGCCCGGTGACCCCGCCGCCGACGACGACGATCCGCACGGGAACGGGTGGGACGCTCACCGTGGCAGCGTCGCTGCGGCGTCGACGACGAGCCGGGCCAGGTCGGCTGCCACCTCCGGGTCGTCGTTGACCACGTCGGTCCGGGCGAAGGCGAGCCCCCGTTCCCGGGCCGCGGCGGCCGCCTCGATGTCCAGGTCGTAGAGCACCTCGAGGTGGTCGGCAGTGAACCCCTGGGGGACGACCAGCACACCCTCGGCGGCGCCCGTCTCCGCCAGCTCGGCGATCACCTCGAGGATGTCGGGGCCCCGCCACGGCTCGGGGGTCCGGCCTGCGGACTGCCACGCGAGCGCCCAGCCCGACCACTGCTCCAGACCGGCACGATCGGCGATCGCAGCCGCTGACTCCTGCAGCTGTTCCGGGTAGGGGTCACCTTCGAGCACCCGCTCGGGGAGCGAGTGCGCCGTGAAGACCACGACGGTCCGGTCGGGCAGGTCGGCGAGCCGGTCGACGACCGAGGCCGCCTGGTGGGCGACGAACCCGGGCGCCAGGTGCCAACGGTCGACCCCGGCGAACGGGATCGGGTCGGCGGCCGCTGCGGCCCGCTCGTGGTACTGGCCGACGCTGAATCCCGAGTAGTGCGGTGCGAGCACCAGGCCGACGACACCATCGACACCCAGCTCGAGGAGTTCGGCAACGCCGTCCTCGATGAACGGGTGGGCGTGCTTCTGGCCGAGCCGCACCACGAATTCGCCGGGAGCGATCGCCTCGAGCTGCGCGGCGACGGCGTCGAGCTGTGCCGCGGTGCGGGCGGCCAGTGGCGAGATGCCGCCGATGGCGTCGTACCGGGCGACCAGGTCGGCGAGCAGCTCGGGCGTGGGTGGCCGGCCCCGTCGGATGTGCGTGTAGTACGCCTCGACGTCCTCCGGGCTCGCCGGTGTGCCGTAGGCCATCACCACCACTCCGGTCGTCACGGCGCCACCTCCGCGTCTCCGTCGTCCTCGCCGTGGACCAGGTCCACGAGGCGCTCGAGCGTCGCCGGGTCGGTCTCGGGCAGGACACCGTGCCCCAGGTTGAACACGTGGTGCGAGCCGCCTCCCGCGCGCAGCACCGACCGCGCGGCCGGCGCGGTCGCCGCCCACCCGGCTGCGACGAGCGCCGGGTCCAGGTTGCCCTGCAGCACCGTCCCCTCGGGGACGCGGGTCCGGGCGACGTCGAGCGGCGTCCGCCAGTCGACGCCGACGACCTCGGCTCCCGCACGGGCCATCAGGCCGAGGAGTTCACCCGTCGACACCCCGAAGTGGATCCGGGGTACGCCCAGGTCGGCCACGGCGGAGAGGACCTTGGTGCTCGCCGGCAGCACGTAGCGCTCGTAGTCCGCCGGGCTGAGCGCCCCGGCCCACGAGTCGAACAGCTGCACGGCGGACGCACCGTGGGCGACCTGCGAGCGCAGCGAGGCGACGGCGAGGTCGGCCAGGCGGTCCAGCAGGTCGAACCAGAGCGGCTCGTCGGTGTGCATGAGGGCCTTGGTCCGCACCCACGTCCGCGTCGGTCGACCCTCGATCAGGTAGCTCGCCACGGTGAACGGTGCCCCGGCGAACCCGATCAGGGGGACCGGGAGTTCGGCGAGGAGCAGGTCGACGGTCTCGAGCACGTAGGGCGTGTCCACCTCGGGCTCGAGCGGTCGGAGTCGCTGCAGGTCGGCCCGACTGCGGAACGGCTGTTCCACCACCGGACCGATGCCGGGGGCCACGTCGACCCCGAAGCCGATGGCGTGCACCGGCGTCACGATGTCGGAGTACAGGATCGCAGCGTCGACGCCGTAGCGGCGGACGGGCTGCAGGGTGATCTCGCACGACAGGTCGGGCTGGGCGATCGCGTCGAGGATGGTCCCGGTCCCGCGCACGGCGCGGTACTCGGGCAGCGACCGACCCGCCTGACGCATGAACCACACCGGTGTACGGGGCGGGTCCAGCCCGCGGCAGGTCCGCACGAAGGCGCTGTCGTCGTGCCGGTGGGCCACGGGTGGAACGTACCCGCCACCCCTAGGGTGGAGCCATGCGACGATCGATCGACGACGCCGTGGTCCCCGAGGCCCCCACCGACGACCCGACCCCGGCGTCGTGCTGGTCGGTGGGGATCTCCGACGACTACGACGACGATCTGCCGAGGGTGTGGGTCACCGTCGAGGAGCAGGGGGCGGCGGGGACGGGTGTCGTGCTGCACCTCGACGGTGACGGGGCGCGCCGACTGCGGCTCGCGCTCGCCTCGGCGCTCGGGGAGCTCGGCGAGGAACGCGGCCGCTGAACCCGGGCCGCTGAACCCGGGCCGCTGAACCCGGGCCGCTGAACCCGGGCCGTCGCGACGGGTAGGATCGCTGACTCCCCGAGAGCCGCCGACCCGGAGCTGAGGACCGAGCTTGGCCGAACACCCCGACCTGATCGCCGAGCAGGCGGCCATCGACCACGCCTACGAGTGCCTGGACCACATGCGGGACTCGGCCCGTGCCCGGCGCCGTCTCTACGACGACGGTCCCGGGGGGACCCACCAGGCCCGTCGCGAGCGGGACTTCGTCTGGGAGCAGGTCGAGGTGCGGCTCGAACAGCTCGACATCGGCGACCAGTCGCTCGTGTTCGGTCGGATCGACTTCGAGCCCACGGAGGAGCGGCCCTCCGCTGAGTCCTTCCGCATCGGTCGGGTCGCCGTGGCCGACGAGGACTTCAACCCGGTGGTGGTCGACTGGCGGGCTCCGATCGCCGAGGCGTTCTACCGGGCGACGGGACGTGACCCGATGGGACTGCGCCGGCGTCGCCACTTCGCCACCCGCGGCCGTCAGCTCCTCGGCATCGACGACGAGCTGTTCGGGTCGTCGGCCGCTGCGCTCGATCGGGGTCTGGTCGAGGGTCAGGGGGCGCTCATCTCGGCGCTCGAGGAGGCCCGCACCGGTCGGCTCTCCGACATCGTGGCCACCATCCAGGGTGAGCAGGACGTGGTGATCCGCTCGCCGCTGCCCGGGATCCTCGTCGTCCAGGGCGGCCCCGGGACGGGCAAGACGGTCGTGGCCCTGCACCGGGCGGCCTTCCTCCTCTACACCCACCGCTTCCCGCTCGAGGGGCAGGGTGTCCTCGTCGTCGGCCCCAACCGGGTCTTCCTCAACTACATCGAGCAGGTCCTGCCGTCGCTGGGCGAGGCGGGGGTGCAGATCGCCGTGCTCGCCGACCTGGTGCCGGGGATCCGGGCCGTGGGCCGCGACGAGGAGCCGGTGGCCCGGGTCAAGGGCGACCTCCGCATGATCGACGTCGTCGCCCGGGCGGTCCGCGATCGGGAGCGGGCGCTGCGCGAGCCGCTCCGCGTGCCCTACGGGGTGCAGTACCTCACACTCTCGGTCGACGAGTCGGCGGCGATCGTCGCCGATGCCCGCCGGCGGTTCCGCACCCACAACGCGGCCCGCCGCCACGTCGACCGACGCTTCTTCGAGGCGCTCGCCGCGTCGTCGAGGACCGAGGACGAACCGTCGGTGGTCCGGGAGCGCACCCGTCACCTCACCGAGGTCCGCATGGCGCTCGAGCGCATGTGGCCGGTGCTCACCCCCTCGGAGCTGCTCAACGATCTCTACGGATCGCCGGGGCTGCTCCGGTCGGCGTGCGAACGCCACCTCTACCGGGAGGAGTGGACCCTGCTGGCCCGGCCGCGTCAGCCCGACGCCGGCCGGCTGGTGTTCACCCACGACGACGTCCCGCTCCTCGACGAGGCGCTCGAGCGCCTCGGCCCGTCGTCGAGACGCGGTCCGGCCGAGGTCCGCACGTACGGCCACATCGTGGTCGACGAGGCGCAGGACCTCTCGCCGATGCAGCTGCGCATGCTCGACCGTCGCTCGCTGAACGGTTCGATGACGATCGTCGGGGACATCGCGCAGGCCACCGGGGCGTGGGCGCACGACGACTGGTCGTCGGTGCTGGAACACCTGCCCGACCGACGGCCGCCGAGTTCGGCCGAGCTCCGCATCGGGTACCGGGTCCCGGGCCCGATCATGGACTTCGCCGCCCGGGTGCTGCCCCTGGCGGCGCCCGGTCTGGCTCCACCCGAGAGCATCCGTCGCTCGGGCGAACCCCCGGCCGTGGTCCCGACCGACGAGGTGTCGTTCGACCACGACGTCGTCGAACTCGTCCGGGGGGAGCTCGCCGCCGTCGAGCCGGGGAACCTGGCGGTCGTGGTGCCCCGGACGTTGGTGGACCGGGTCGCTGCGGCGCTCGAGGCGGCCGACGTGCCGTTCGGCCTGGCCAACCGGCAGGGGCTCGAGCAGGAGGTCACGCTCGTCCCGATCTGGCTGGTCAAGGGACTCGAGCTCGACGGGGTGGTCGTCGTGGAACCGGCGGCGATCCTCGAGGAGGAGGCCCGCGGCGGCCAGGCGCTCTACGTGGCGCTCACGCGGTCGACCAAGCGGCTCGCGGTGCTGCACGCCCGACCGCTCCCCGACGTGCTCCGGGACGCCGGTGCGGCCGGGTCAGGTGGTGACGGGTCAGGTGGTGACGAGGATCCGCTCCGAGGCGAACGCACCGATGCCCACGTGGCGACCCTCGATCTCGACGGTGGCCGTCCCGTCGGGTGACAGGGCGGTGAGGACCCCGCGACGACCGGGGAGCACCTCGTTGGACTCGAGGAAGTCGAGCAGTCCCGGGGTGAACTCGAGCTCCTCCGGGATCCGTGTCACGGTGAACGACGTCCCGATCTGGGTGGCGGACAGGGCCTGCACGGACGGCGCGTCGTAGTCGGCACCGGGGATCGGGTTCCCGTGCGGGCAGGTGGTCGGTTCGCCGAGGACCCGGACGAGCGCCTCCTCGACCGGGGTGGAGATCACGTGCTCCCACTTGCCGGCCTCGTTGTGGGCCTCGGACCACGACAGGCCGAGCACGTCGGTCAGGAACCGTTCGGCGAGACGGTGCCGTCGCACGACCCGCTCGGCGAGGGTGCGGCCGGTCTCGGTCAACGTGATGCTGCGGCCCACGTCGATCAGTCCGTCGGACTCGAGTCGGCGGATCATCTCCGAGACCGCCGGACGCGACACCTCGAGCCGTTCGGCGATGCGGGCCTGGATGACCTCGATGTCGTCCTCGTGGAGCTCCCAGATGACCTCGCAGTACTCCTCGGCTGCGGGGTGGAACTCGCCTCGTCGCGACGGGTTGGACGGCACGGAGGCAGCCTACGCTCCCTCCCGTGCCCGCCGCCGAGCCGCTCGCGGGGTGCTCCCCGGCGACCGGCCGGTGGTTCACCCGGACCTTCGGTGCCCCGACCGACGCGCAGTCGGCGGCGTGGGAACCGATCTCCCGGGGTGAGCACACCCTGCTGTGCGCCCCGACGGGTTCAGGCAAGACCTTGGCGGCCTTCCTCGGTGCGATCGACCGGCTGGGGTCGCGACCCGAGCCGGTCGGCGGGACGTCGGTCGTCTACGTGTCACCCCTCCGGGCGCTCGCGACCGACGTCGAGCGGAACCTGCGGGCACCCCTGCGGGGCATCGCGCTCACCGCCGAGCGGTCCGGGGAGTCGTTCCGTCCACCGACCGTCGGCGTGCGCACCGGCGACACGTCCGCCGCCGGTCGACGCGAGCTGCAACGGCACCCGCCCGAGATCCTGATCACGACGCCGGAGTCGCTCTACCTGATGCTGACCTCGCAGGTGCGATCGTCGCTCGCCGCCGTCGAACTCGTCATCGTCGACGAGATCCACGCCCTGGCACCGACCAAGCGCGGAGCGCACCTGGCGATCAGCCTCGAGCGGCTCGAGCACCTGGTCCGCTCCGCGGGCGTGGCCCCGGACCCGGTCCGGCAGGCGGCGGTCCAGCGGGTCGGCCTGTCGGCGACGCAGCGACCGCTCGAGGTGGTCGGCCACTTCCTCGCCGGGAACCAGACCGACGGCATCGTCGGCGGCGACGGGACCGACGTCCTCGGGCCGACGCCCAGGCCGGTCACGGTGGTCGACGCCGGGGTCACCAAGCAGCTCGACCTGCGGGTGGTGACGGCCCTCGAGGACCTGTCGACCATCGGCGAGGTGGTCGACGAACCGACGTCGGGTCCGGCCGCCGCCGGTCCGGTCCGGCGGTCGATCTGGCCGTCGGTGCACGAGCTGCTGCTCGACGAGGTCCACGCGCACCGCTCCACGCTCGTGTTCGTCAACGCCCGACGTCTCGCCGAGCGCCTCGCCAGCCGCCTCAACGAGCTCGACGTGGAACGTCAGGGCGGCGATCCGGAGGACGGGGCTCCGCTCCCGGAGCTGGTGCGCGCCCACCACGGTTCGTTGTCGAAGGAGCGGCGGACCGTCGTGGAGGACGAGCTCAAGCGGGGTGAGGTGCGGGGCCTCGTGGCCACCAGCTCGCTCGAGCTCGGGATCGACATGGGGGCGATCGACGCGGTCGTGCAGGTCGCCTCGCCCGGGTCGGTCGCCTCGGGCCTGCAGCGCGTCGGGCGGGCCGGGCACCAGGTCGGGGCCGCGAGCCGGGGGACGATCTTCCCGACGCACCGGGCCGATCTGCTCGAGTGCGCTGTCGTCGCCGAGCGCATGCTCGCCGGTGAGATTGAGGCGACCCGCTTCCCGGAGCGTCCGCTCGACGTGGTCGCGCAGCAGGTCGTCGCAGCGTGCGCCCTCAACGACTGGGACGTCGACGCCCTGCACCGACTGGTGCTCGGCGCCGCCAACACCGGCACGCTGTCCCGGGCCGCGTTCACCGCGACGTTGGACATGCTCGACGGGCGCTACCCGTCCGAGGAGTTCGCCGAGCTGCGTCCGCGCATCGTGTGGGACCGGGCCACGGGGGTGGTGCGCGGTCGGCCCGGCGCACAGCGGCTGGCGGTGACCTCGGGGGGAACGATCCCCGACCGGGGCCTGTACGGGGTCTTCCTGGCGGACGGCACCCGGGTGGGTGAGCTCGACGAGGAGATGGTCCACGAGTCCCGGGTGGGCGAGGTGTTCCTGCTCGGTGCGTCGTCGTGGCGGATCGAGGACATCACCTTCGAGCGGGTCGTGGTCTCGCCGGCGCCCGGTGTTCCCGGTCGCATGCCGTTCTGGCACGGCGACGGACCCGGTCGTGACGCGTCGCTCGGACGGGCGCTCGGGGAGTTCGTCCGGCGGGTTCGGAACCAGCCGGCCCCCGAGGCGGTCGCGTCGCTCGTCGCCGGAGCGGCCCTCGACGAGGTCGCGGCGACCAACGTGGTGGCGTACCTCGACGAACAGGCACGGGCGACCGGGGTCGTCCCCGACGACCGCACGGTCGTCGTCGAGCGCTTCCGTGACGAGATCGGGGACTGGCGGGTGTGCATCCACTCGCCGTTCGGTGCCCGGGTGCACGCGCCGTGGGCCGCCGTGGTGCAGGCCCGGCTCGTCGAGCACTTCGACGAACTCGGCGGTGACGCACTCGCCGTCGAGGTCATCTGGTCCGACGACGGGATCGTCGTCCGGCTCCCCGAGGCGGCTACCGACCTGCCCGTGGAGCTGCTGTGCCCGGATCCCGAGGACGTCGAGTCCGAGCTGCTCGCCGTCCTGCCGACGACCGGGGTCTTCGCCGCACGGTTCCGGGAGTGCGCCGCCCGGGCGCTCCTGTTGCCCCGGCGCCGCCCGGACCGCCGCACCCCGCTGTGGCAGCAGCGGCAGCGGGCCGGCGACCTGCTCGCCGTTGCGACCCGGTACCCCTCGTTCCCGATCCTGCTCGAGGCCACCCGGGAGTGCTGCGCCGACGCCTACGACCTCCCGGCGCTGCGCCGTCTGCTCGGTGAGGTGCGGGACCGGACCGTCCGGGTGGTGTCGGTGGACACCGCCGTGCCGTCACCGTTCGCCCGGTCGTTGCTGTTCGGTTGGGTGTCGGTGTTCATGTACTCGGGTGACGCGCCCCTGGCGGAGCGTCGGGCTGCGGCGCTGACGCTCGACCGGGAGCTGCTGCGCGACCTGCTCGGCACCGAGGAACTGCGCGACCTCCTCGACGGCGAGGTGGTCGACCTGGTGGGCCGGGAGCTGCAGTGGCGGACCGACGGCCGCCGGGCGGCCGACGTGGAGGCGTTCGCGGACCTGGTCAGGACCATCGGCCCGGTGCCCGTCGTGGGTGTCGAGGAACGCACCACCGTCGACGCGGTGACGGTCACCGCGTGGATCGACGAGCTCGTCCGCGACCGCCGGGCCGTCGTCGTCGCCATCGCCGGGGCGCCGCACGTCGCGGCGGCAGCCGACGCCGGCAGGCTGCGCGACGCGCTCGGCGTGGTGGTCCCGGCGGGCCTGCCGACCGAGGACCTCGCCGAGGTGCCGACACCGCTGCTGGACCTCGTCGAGCGGCACGCACGGACGAACGCGCCGTTCACGGTGGACGAGGTGACGCAGCGGTTCGGCGTCGGTGGCGAGGTGGTCGAGCTCGCCCTGGGGGAACTCCGGACCCGCGGCCGGGTCGTCGACGGTGACTTCACACCGGGCCGTTCCGAGCCCGAGTGGTGCGACGTCGACGTGCTGCGTCGGTTGCGACGCCGGTCTCTGGCGGCGCTGCGCGACGAGGTCGCCCCCGTCGACGGGGCGGCGCTCGGTCTGTTCCTCCCGCAGTGGCAGGGGATCGGCCGGTCCGGGACGGCGTCGCTCGTCGACGCGGTGGGGCAGCTCCAGGGGGCGCCGCTCCCGGCGTCGGCGTTCGAGTCCGAGATCCTGGCGGCGCGCGCCGGCGGTCCCGTCGGCGCCACCCTGGACGACTGGTGTGCGTCCGGTGACCTGGTGTGGCTGGGGGCGGGTTCCGTCGGACCCGAGGACGGCCGGGTGGTGCTGGCGTGGCGCGACACCGTGGCCGCGCTCGTCGACCCTCCGGCTCCGCCCGACGACGACGGTCCGCTGCAGGAGGTCCTGCGGACGCACCTGTGCGAACGCGGCGCGTCGTTCTTCCCCGACCTGCTCGCCGCCGCCGCCACGGTCGGCTCGGTGACACCGGACGAGGTGCTCGAGGCGCTCTGGGACCTGGTCTGGCGGGGTGAGGTCACCAACGACTCGCTCGCCCCGCTCCGGGCCCGGGTGGCCCGCGGTGGTCGCAACCGCCGGCGACGATCCGGACCGGGACCGGCGCTGCGGAGCCTCCGTCGGGCGGGACCGCCGGCGGGGGCCGGCCGGTGGTCCTCGACGGCACCGTTGTTCGTGACCGCACCACCCGCCACGGAGCGGGCGCTCGCCCGGGCGACGCAACTGCTCGACCGCTACGGGATCCTGACCAGGGAGATGCCCCTCGCCGAGGGGGTCGCCGGCGGGTTCGCCGGGGTGTACCCGGTCCTGCGCACCCTCGAGGAGCGCGGCCAGGTCCGACGCGGGTACTTCGTCGAGGGACTCGGTGGCGCCCAGTTCGCGCAGCCGGGCGCCGTCGACCGGCTCCGGGCCCCGGCGTCCCCGACGGTGCTCGTCCTGTCGGCGGTCGACCCGGCGCAACCGTGGGGCGCGGCGCTCCCGTGGCCGCGCGTCGAGGGGGGGCGGGGACCGTCCCGGACCGTCGGCGCCCGGGTCGTGCTCGTCGACGGTTCGCTCCGTGCGTTCGTCGAACGTGGTGGTCGGCGGCTGATGGTGTTCGACGATCCGCAGCAGCCGGAGGTGCGGCCGCAGCGGTGGGCGGACGCCCTCGTCGGACTGGTCGACGACGGGCGGGTCGACCGGCTCCGGATCGAGACCGTCGACGGAGTCCCGGCGGCGACCTCACCGTGGGCGCCGGCCCTGCGGGCGGCCGGGTTCGTCGACGGCTACCACGGGCTGTCGGTCGGGACGTGAACGGGTACGGTCACCTGCCATGACCGATCGCAACCGCCGTTTCGAGGACCGGGTGGTGTTCATCTCCGGTGTCGCCCGGGGTCAGGGACGCAACCACGCCGTGCGGTTCGCCGAGGAGGGAGCGCACATCGTCGGGTTCGACCTGTGCGCCGACGTGGAGCACGCCCCGTACCCGCTCGCCACCGAGGACGACCTCGCCGAGACCGTCCGGCTCGTCGAGCAGGCCGGAGGCGCCATGCACGCCGAGGTGGCCGACGTCCGCGAGTGGGACGCGGTCAAGCGTGTCGCCCGGGCGGGCCTCGAGCGCTTCGGCCGGATCGACGTGGTGCTCGCCAACGCCGGCACCTACGCGCCGATGCCGGTCCAGTTCGTCCCCGCCGACAGCTGGAACGAGACGATCGACATCAACCTCACGGGGGTGTTCCACACGGTCAAGGCGGGGATCAGGACGATGATCGAGCGGAACGAGGGCGGTGCGGTGATCATCACCTCGTCGACCGCCGGGCTGAAGGGGTTCTACGGTGCCCCTGCGTACAACGCGGCCAAGCACGGGGTGGTGGGTCTCATGCGGTCGCTCGCGCTCGAGCTCGCGCCCAACATGATCCGGGTCAACAGCGTGCACCCCACCTCGGTCGGGACGCCGATGATCCTCAACGAGGTGTTCCCCAAGCTCGTGCGCATGGACCTGCCCGATGCCGGGGTCGACGACGCCGCGGAGTTCCTGCGCACCATGCAGCCGATGGACGTCCCGTGGGTCGAGCCCGACGACATCACCAACGTGGTGTTGTTCCTCGCCTCGGACGAGGCTCGGTACATCACCGGCTCGACGATCCCGGTGGACGCCGGAGCGCTCCAGAAGTAGCGGTGCCCGAGGGCGACACGCTCTGGAGGACGGCGGCCCGGCTCCGCCCCGCCCTGGTCGGCCGCGAGGTCGTGGCGGTGGAGACCCCGCGCGCGGTGGGACCCGCGGCGTCCCCGGGTGAACGGATCGTCGAGGTCCGGGCGGTCGGCAAGCACCTGCTGGTGGACTGCTCGGGTGGTTCGACGCTGCGGACCCACCTGCGCATGACCGGGAGCTGGCACCTGTACCGGCCAGGTGAGCGCTGGCGGAAGCCGCGTCACCGCCTCGTCGCCCGCATCGCGGTCGCCGAGTGGGAGGCGGTGTGCTTCTCGGCCCCGATCGTCGAGTGGTGCAGCACCCGCTCCCTGGCGCAGCGATCGGGTCCGCTCGGCCACCTCGGTCCCGACCTGTGCCGGGCGGACTCGGCTGCACCCGAGGTCGTGTCGGACTGCGTGGACCGCATGTCGATGCTCGATCCCGGCACCCCGATCGGCGACGTGCTGTTGGACCAGCGGGTCGCCTGCGGGGTGGGGAACGTCTACCGGTCCGAGGTCTGCTGGGCGGAACGGATCCACCCGTGGACCCCGCTCGACCGGGTCGCACCCGAGCACCGGACGCGGTTGGTGGCCTGCGCCGGGCGACTGCTGCGGGCCAACCTGGGCCCGGGGCGACGGACCACCGTGTCGGGTGGTCTGGCCGTCTACGGACGCCGCGGCGCACCCTGCCCCCGATGCGGCGCCACGGTCGAGTCCGGTGTGGGGGGAGCCCTGGGTCGGGTGGCCTCCTGGTGCCCGCAGTGCCAGCCGCCCCCCGGGCGTGGTTGACTCCGGCCATGCGACGCCGTCTGATCCCTCTCGTGGTGGTGCCCGTCCTCGCCCTCGTGGTCGCCTGCGGTGGGTCCACCGAGGACGCAGGTGGCGGTGCCACGTCACCGTCGACCACGGCAGGTGACGTGAGCGGGGTCCCGTCGACGGCGGTGGCCGAACCGGCCGGCCCGGTGGAGGGCGTCGACCTGGAGGGCATCCGCATGGAGGACCTCACCGGCGGTGGTGAGGTGGACCTGGCCTCGTCGCTCGACGCGCCGCCCGACACGCCGGTGCTCGCGTTCTTCTGGGCGCCGTTCTGCTCGACCTGTCGGTCCGAGGCCCCGGTCCTCGAGGACCTGGCCGCAGAGGCCCCGGGAGGCCTCCGGGTGGTCGGTGTCGGGGCGCTCGACGACCTGGCGGCTGCACGCGAGTTCCGCACCGACACCGCGGTCCGCAGCTTCCCGCTGCTGTGGTCCGCCGACACGGCGTCGTGGTCGGCCTTCGACGTCCCTGCGCAGCCGTACCTGCTGCTCATCCGGGACGGCCGGGTCGAGCAGCGCTGGCCGGGCGGCGCGTCAGCCGACGAGATCCGGGCCGCTGTCGCCGCCTGAGCGCCGCCGCCGGACCTCGCTCGGCGCATCGTGCGCGACCGCGTCCGGCTCCGGCGGCCTCCGGGTTGGGACGGTAGGGTGCCGACGTGCCCACACCTCAGGAGATGGTGGACGTCGTCCACCGCTACACCGCAGCCCACTCCGCCGGTGACGTCGATGCGATCGCCGAGCTGTTCGCAGTGGACGCCGTCCTGGTGGATCCGGTCGACCAGCCCGCCCACGTCGGACGTGACGCGGTACGGGCGTTCTTCGCCGCCACCCACGAGTCGATCGACGGGATGGAGCTGATCGCCACCGGTCCGGTCCGGGCGGTGGGACAGTGGGCGGCCGTCCCGCTCCAGGCCCGCTCGCGCATGGGTGGTGCCGTCTACGAGGTCGACATCATCGACGTGTTCACCTTCGGTGACGACGGACTGGTGGGCGAGATGCGTGCCTACTGGAGCGCCTCGGACATCCGGGTCGTGGAGGCCTGAGCGCCGTGTCAGTGGTGATCGGGTCGATCTGGATCGGCGTCGGCGTCGCGTGGCTGGTGCTCGCGTGGCTCGGATCGCAGGGCCGGCTCCGGTACCGGAGCATCTGGGGGATCCGTTCCTCGTGGGCACGGACGTCGCCCGAGGTGTGGACCGAGGCCCACCGGGAGCTCGCCGTGGGGGTGGGTGTCGGTGGAGGTGTCACGGTCCTCGGCGGACTGATCATCCTGGTCGGCGGTGCGGACGACGTGATCGGGACGGTGGGCCTGCTCGTGGGTGTTGCCGGTTCGGTGATCGGCCAGTTCGTCGGCATCCGCCGGGCGAAGGCCGCGGTCGGGCGGATGTCCGGGACCTGAGGGTCGCTCCGGTTCCGGTACTCGGATCGGCCGAGGACTCAGACCCGACCGAGGATCCGGTCGACGGTGATCTCGATCGCGACCCGGTTGGTGCGGGCCGCCGGATCCCCGTACCGGGCACCGTAGGCGGCCTCTGCGTCCGCGATCCGTGCCGGGTCGTCGGTCACGGCGACGGTGCCCTCCAGGGTGAGCCACCGCCCGCCGTCGACCTGTGACACCGCGGCCCGGCCACCCCGCCGGGCGTTGGCGACCTTCTGCGAACCGTCGATGGTGATGATCCGCACCACCCGGGCGTCGGTGTCGTAGCCGAACCCGACCGGCACGACGTGGGGACTGCCGTCACGTCGGAGCGTGGTGAGCGAGGCCAGGTGCCGCTCCCTCAGGAACTCGAGTGCTCCGTCCGGCAGGTCGGCGGGGTCCAGACTCACGACGACGACACCGCCTCGAGGACGTCCATCCGGGACGCCCGCCACGCCGGGAGCAGCGCCGCCGCCACGCCGGCGAGCGAGGCGAACACCACGATCAGCACCAGCTGGGTGACGGGGAGCTGGAACTTGAGGACCCCCGGGTTGTCGGCCGAGATGGCGATCGTGAGCGCGATGGCGAACAGGATCCCGATCACGAGTCCCATGAGGGTGCCGAACACTGCGATGATCCCGGCCTCGATCCGGATGGTCCGGCGCAGCTGACGACGGGTCATCCCCACGGCACGGAGCAGGCCGAGCTCCCGGGTCCGCTCGAGCACCGAGAGCGACAGCGTGTTGGCGATCCCGATGAGGGCGATGACGATCGCCAGTCCGAGCAGTCCGTACACGATCCCGAGGAACGTGTTGATCGGTCCCGTCTGGGTCTGGATGTACTCCTGGAGGTCCTGCACCTGCACGGTCGGCAGGTCGGCGAATTGGGCGTCGAGGTCGGACTGCACCTGCGCCGTGTCGGCGTCGGGCTGGGTCGTGACGAAGATCTGGTTGTCCACGTTGAACAACGGGAGCGCGTTGGGCTCGAACGTTGCGAGCGGCAGCCAGATCGGCGCCTGCCCGAGCGGCTCGTCGTAGATGAGCGCGACGCGGACCTGCTGCACCCCGGTCGCCACGAAGTACACGGGGATGGTGTCCCCGACCCGCCAGCCCCGCTCCTCGGCGAACCTCCGCTCGGCCGCCATGGTCCCGGCCACCAGATCCTCGGGCGAACCCTCCAGGTCGCCGCTCGCCACGACGTCGAACCACGTCGCCGGATCGATGCCGAGGGCGAAGTCGTCCTCGCCCGGCGGGGCGTCGCTCGGTGCACCGAGCTGACCGGCCGGGATGGTGGTCGAGGTGCTCGCCGTGGCGACCCCCACGGGGTCGAGCAGACGCAGCAGGGTGAACCGGACGGGGCTGACCTCGGCCACCCCGGGGATCGACCGGATCTCCTCGGCCGCTCCGGCCGGGATCGCGCCGAACGAGGCCAGCGACGCCGTGGCGACGACGAAGTCGGCCTGGACCGACGAGCTGATGGCGTCGTCCGCCGACGCCTTGATCGACGAGGCGACCACGGCGATCAGGGTCACGAGCGTCACACCGATCGTGAGCGCGGCGGCGGTCGCCGCCGTGCGCTTGGGGCTGCGGGCGGCGTTCTCGCCGGCGAGGCGGCCGTCCACCCGTCCGCCGATCGAGAACGGTCCGGCGATCAGGCGACTCACCGGACCGGCGAGGAGCGGCCCGAGGATCACGGCGACGGACACGAGCACCGCCACGGCCCCGCCACCCACCTGGTAGAGCGGGTTGGGGCCGACCTGGGCCAGGCCGGTCGCGATCAGGGCGATGCCGCCGACGACGAGCACCGCACCCCAGATGCGGCGGGACAACGACAGGTCGGACCGGTCGACCGACACCTCGGAGATGGCGGCGACCGGAGGGACCTTGGAGGACCGGATGGCGGGGATGACCGCCGAGAGGACCGTCACCCCCACGCCGACGAGCACGGCGAGCACCACCACGCCGGACGACAGACTCGGCACCGACGAGGAGATCGTGAAGAACCCGCTGAGGAGGCGCAGCAGCAGCGCGGCGAGCCCGAACCCGGCGGCGAGCCCGAGCACTGCGGCGATGAGCCCGACGACGACGGCCTCGAGGAGCGTTGCCACGACGACCTGCCGTCGCGTGGCGCCGACGGCGCGCAGCAGTGCCGTCTCCCGGGTCCGCTGGGTGATGATGATCGAGAACGTGTTGTAGATGATGAAGATCGCGACGAACAGCGCCACGTAGCCGAACACGGACACGAAGATCTCGAGGATGTCGACGAACTGCGAGATCTGCTCCTGGTTCTCGGCGGTGAACGCCTCACCGGTGAGCACCTGCCACTCCGGGAGGGCCGTGCCGATCCGTTGGGTGAGGTCGAGCTGCGTCTCGCCGGGCTCGGCGCTCGCCACGATGTAGTTGAACTCGTCGGGCTGGTCGAGCAGCCGTTGCGCCTCGGCGGTCGTGAAGATGAGCGGGCGGACCCCGGTCGACTGCGACCCGTCGTCCCCCAGACCGCTGATCCCGACGATCCGGTACTGACGCACCCCGTCCTGGGTGGTCGCCACGGAGATCTCGTCCTCGAGTCGCTTGCCGAGCGACTCGGCGGTCCGGAAGTCGATGACCACCTGGTCGGCGGAGGTCGGCGGGCCTCCCTCGCGGAGTGCCCCGATCCGCAGGGCGTCGTCGTCGATCCAGTTGTAGGCCAGCGTCGGCGGGCCGAAGCCGCCACCCACGACCTTGCCGTCGTTGCCGATGATCTCGGGACCGGGGGACTCGACCACCCCGGCGGCGGCCCGCACGCCGTCGACGGCGGCGACCTGCTCCACCACCGACGCCGGGACCTGCGTGCGGATGGGCTGGCCGAACGGGGTCTCCTGGGTGCGCGGCGACCGGACGACGGCGTCGAAGCCGGAGTACACGTCACCGACGAGCGACTTGATCGAGTCGCTCAGGGTGACCGAGGGCAGCTGGGTCCCGGTCAGGAAGGCGATGCCGAGCACGACGGCGATGGCGGTGGTGACCAGCCTCCGCTTGCGCGCGAAGAGGTCCTTGAGCGCGATCCGGAACACGCCGTCAGCCGCCGAGGAGCTTCATCGAGTCGATGATCCGCTCGGCGGTCGGCGCCTCCATCTGGTCGACGATCCGGCCATCGGCCAGGAACACGACGCGGTCCGCGTAGGCGGCGGCGTTCGGGTCGTGGGTCACCATGACGATGGTCTGGCCCAGGTCGGACACGGCGTAGCGCATGAAGCCGAGCACCTCGTGTCCGGAACGGGAGTCCAGGTTGCCGGTGGGCTCGTCGGCGAACACGATCTCGGGGCGGCTGACGAGCGCTCGGGCCACGGCGACCCGCTGCTGCTGACCGCCCGACAGCTCGCTCGGGCGGTGTGACAGCCGGTCGGACAGGCCGACGATCCCGATGATCTGGTCCATCCACCCGGCATCGGGCTTCCGTCCGGCGAGGTCCATCGGGAGGGTGATGTTCTCGGCGGCGGTCAGGGTCGGGATCAGGTTGAACGCCTGGAAGACGAACCCGACCTTGTCGCGGCGCAGCTCCGTCAGCTTGGCGTCGCTCAGGTCGTCGAGGAACACCTCGCCGATGCGCACCCGGCCTGCGCTGAGTCGGTCGAGCCCGGCGAGGCAGTGCATCAGCGTGGACTTGCCCGACCCCGACGGGCCCATGATGGCGGTGAACCGGCTGCGGTCGAAGTCGACCGTGACACCGTCGAGGGCGCGCACCTCGGTGTCGCCGGTGCCGTAGACCTTGACGGCCTCGACGGCGCCGGCTGCGGCCTGGGCGGTGGGTGGTGGAGTCGTCGACATCAGGCCTCCAGGGGCGCTCGTCCGGGGGACCCGGCGAGGCTACCGGTGCCCGTCGGTGCCGGTGGTATCGCCGGTGCGGCCGGTGTCACCGGTCTCACCGGTGATCGTTCCGTCATCCGTGAGATCGACAACCACGTCGTCTGCGTCGGGATTCCACACCCGGTCGCTGATCGGTGCCAGGTAGCTCACGATGAGCCGTCCCCAGTGGCGCCGGTCCTCGGGCTGGCTGAGGCAGGCAACCCGGAACAGGAGCCGGGAGTCTCGCCGCCGCCGCAGCCGGGCCGCAGCGACACCGCCGATCGTGGCGTAGCGGGCGAGCAGACCGGCGTCGGGGATGGGGGACCGGGACATGACGTCGATCGCCTGGAACGCCCACTCGATCCGCAGTTCGTCACCCACTGCGGGCTCCCTGGGGAGCGGCTCGGTCCAGCGCACGAGACGTTCCGGTGTCCGGGCCACCACGCCGTCGTCGTCGATGACGCAGTGGAGCGCCTCCCCGCCGATCACGACCGTCGGGTTGACCTCCTCGCGGACGCTGCTGTCGAGCAGGTGCTCGGAGGCCCGGCGGAGCAGGCGGGTCTCGGTGACGAACGCCCCGCTGCGCAGGCACGCACCGGCGAGGGGGTCGCTCGACCCGGCACGGGGCGAGATCCGGGTGGTCGACCCGTCGAGGTGCCGCTGCTCACCTCCGCAGGTGGCGAACCGGGCACCGGTCGAGTCGACCAGTCGCCCGAGTCGTGCCAGCCAGACGGGGCTGAGCTCCGTGTCGACGTCGACGACGGCGGACCAGTTGCCCCGGGCCGCCGCCAGGCCCTCGGCGATCGCCTCGGGGGTGGTGGTCCGCTCCAGCTCCAGGACGCGGACCCGGTCGTCCCCGGCGGCGCGTGCGGCGGCGACGGTCTCGTCGGTCGAGCCGGTGTCGACGACGACCACCTCGGTGGACGCGAACGTCTGGCTCAGGACCCCGTTGACGACCCGACCGACGGAGTCGGCCCGGTCCCGTACAGGGAGCACCACGCTGAATCGCGGTTGCACACCACCATTGTGAACGACGCCACGCCCCGGGACGCGGACCTCACCCTCGGTCCGGTACGGCGAGCTCGTAGACGGTCACGATCCCGTCCCGGTCGAGCTCCCGCAGCTCGAGCCGTTCGGCGAGCTGTTCGCGCGTCCACAGGTGGCCGTACCGGGGCGGTGCGTCGACCCAGACCAGACAGGCGCGCGTCCCGCCGGACCGGAGCCGCTCGACGAGCACGTCGAGGTCGTCGACGGGATCGTCGGACTCGAGGCCCGTGCGGCGGGGGCTCCAGTCGGCCTCGAGTTCGGGGTACAGGGCGGTCGGCAGGTTGGAGGAGTCCTCACAGCCGACCGGGAGGGCGTCCAGCGCTGCGGAGTCCCGCGCCCGCTCGTAGGTGTCGGAGGAGTAGTTGCCGTCGAAGAACGGGTTCCCGGCGGCGAACGCCACCACGGCCACGACCCCGGCGGCCACGTTGGCGAACGCCCAGACGTGGGCACCGGCCAGCGCCGTCCGCCACCAGGGGCTCGCTCCCTCCGGGGGGACGGCCCGCAGTCGGGCCACGACCGCCAGCCCGACGGCGACGAGCGGCAGGTAGGCCGGCTCCAGCAGCCGTAGGTCGAGCTGGTTGAGCGCCGTGGTGGAGCGGATGTAGAGCATGTAGGCGAGGTACAGCACCGGGGTGAGCACCAGCAGTCCGATCGGCCGCCCGGCGTCGCCGATCACCACCCCGATCCGGGACGTACCCCGCTGGTCCGCGAGCACGCCGAGCAGTCGCCACCCCGCAGCGGCGGCGGCGACGAGGACGACCACGGCGACACCCGCCCAGAGTCGTTCGCGTCCGTTGGCCACACCGGGGAGGACGAACCTCCCGAGCGTGGCGACGATGTCGGAGAGGTTCTGCACGACGCCGCGGTCCGAGGAGTTCCGCGGTCCGAGCAGGGTCCCGTCGGCGGCCAGGTTCCGGAGGATCCACGCCACCGGGACCGCGGCTGCGGCGACGGCGAACCCGGCGGCGGCCGCGACGCGCTCGACGAGCCTGCGGCGACCGTCGAGCAGGAGCCACAGGGCGCCGGTCGGGATGAGGACCACTCCCACGTAGCGCAGTCCGAAGCCCAGCCAGACCAGTCCGACCGCAGCGGCCAACCACCGCATCCGGTGCTGCCCGTCCCAGACCCTCGACATGGCGAGGATCCACACCATGCACACGACCGAGAACGCCCGGTCGGTCATGAGCAGGTGACCGAACCCGATCGTCGACGACCCGACGGCGACCACGGCGGTGCCGAGCAGCACCAGCCGGTCGTCGACCACGAACCTCCGGAGGAGGTGCCACGCCACGACGACGGCCACGGCGCTCACGACCGCGTTGAGCACGATGGCCGCCGTCTGGGTCCCGAGGGGGGTGAGCCACGAGATCAGCGCCATCAGCGCCGGCCAGAGCGGCGGCCAGACCGTGAGCGGGTCCTCCAGGAAGAAGCGCAGGCCGCGGCCGTCGAGGAGCGAGTCGGCGATGGCGGTGTAGCCGACGCCGTCGTCACCGACGGCGATGCCACCCACGTTGGCGATCAGCACCGCGACGGCGCTCAGGACCGCCAGTCCGGCGACGGATCGTCCGTCGAGGACCGGGCCCCGTCGATCCGTCGCACGCACCGACACAGTGTCGGGGGTCCGACCGGTCCGCACAAGTACCCCCGGTCCCGACCGGGTCCGTCGCCCGTAGACTCCGGCCCGTGGAGTGCGCGAGCTGCGGGACCGAGTGCGCCGTCGGTGCACGATTCTGCTGGTCGTGCGGCCACTCGTTGGTGGCCCCGACCGAGGAGCGGCGGGTCGTCACGGTGCTGTTCGCCGACCTGGTCGGCTTCACGGCGTTGTCCGAGGCCCGCGACCCCGAGGAGGTGAAGCGCCTCGTCGAGTCCGCCTTCGAGCTGCTCGTCGCCGACGTGACGGCGTTCGGTGGCAAGGTCGACAAGATCGTGGGCGACGCGATCATCGCCCTGTTCGGTGCACCCGTTGCGCACGAGGACGACGCCGAGCGCGCCGTCCGTGCCGCGTTGCGGATGCAGGACTCGCTCGCCGAGTACGCGGGGACGAGCGACGTCAACGTGCGGATGCGCATCGGCGTCAACACCGGTGAGGTGCTGGTCGGGGCCCTCCGGGCCGGGGGTGACTACACCGCAATGGGCGACGTGGTGAACACCGCCTCCCGGTTGCAGACCATGGCCGGTCCGGACGAGGTGCTCGTCGGTGAGAGCACCTACCTGGCCACGAGCGAGGTCATCGCCTACGACTCCCGGGGTGCGCTCGTCGCCCGCGGCCGGGAACGACCGGTCAACGTGTGGGTGGCGACCGCTGCGCTCCTGCCCCCGGGCCACCGACCACGACGGCGCTTCACGCCGCTCGTCGGGCGTGAGCACGAGATGGCGCTGCTCACGAACGCCGTGCACGTCTCCATCGAAGCGGGGCGCGGACTGCACGTGGTGATCCTCGGCGAGGCCGGTGTCGGCAAGACGCGCGTCGCCAACGAGCTCGCCGACGTCGTCGGCGCGACCGACGGGGTCTTCGAGGTCTCGGGACGGTGCGTCCCCTACGGCGAGTCGAACCCGTGGTGGCCGGTCGCCGAGGCCCTCCGGGACGGGTGCCGGGTCGAGCGCGACGAGACCGTCGAGACCGCCCGCCCCAAGGTTGCGGCCGCCGTCGAGGCGTTCGTGGTGGAGGACCTCGGTGCCGGTGAGGTGCAGACGATCACCGAGGGTCTGCTGCACCTGATGGGCTACGACACCCCGCTCCGGCTCCAGCCGGGCAGCCGGGCCCGGGCCGAGGCGACGGGCGCACTGCTGCGCTTCATCGAGGGTGTCGTGCAGCGTCGGCCCCTCCTGGTGCGGCTCGCGGACCTGCACTGGGCCGACGACGTGGTGCTCGAGCTGATCGACGAGCTGTCGACGCAGCTCGCCCGTCAGCCGTTCGTCCTGGTCGCCACGGCCCGCCGGGCGCTGCAGGACCGGTGGACCCCGCGCTGGGGCCGGTTCAACTCCCTGGTCCTCAACCTCTCACCGCTCGACCGCAGTGCCGCCGAGGTGCTCCTCGACTCGCTCGGGGGCCGCGACCTCTCTCCGACGGACCGGGCGGCACTCCTCGACCGCTCCGGGGGCAACCCGTTCTACCTCGAGGAGCTCGTCACCCTGGTCGGCCACGGTGCTCCGATCGGTGCACCCGACGTCCCGTCGGGGTTCCCGGACTCGCTGCCGGACTCACTGCCCGACACCCTGCGCGGACTCGTCGCCGCCCGCGTGGACGGTCTGTCACCCGACGAGCAGCACGTCCTCGAGGACGCAGCGGTGTGGGGGTCGGCCGGGCCCCTGCGGATCCTCGACCTGACCGCGCAGGCCACCCGGGGCGTCCCGAGCGTGGCGGACGTCGTGGCCACGCTGGTCGACAAGGACGTCCTCGTCCTCGACGGTGAGGAGTGGTCGTTCCGGTCGGACCTGGTCCGCGAGGTGGCCTACGCCAGGCTCACCCGTCGTGACCGCATGCAACGGCACCTGGGGATCGCCAGCACCTACGACGAGCGGCTGCGCGTCGACGAGGCCGACGACTCGGTCGTCGAGACCGTCGCCCGTCACTTCACCGAGGCGGTCGGACTCACGCTCAGTCGGGAGGGATCGGTCGAACCGGCGCTGCTGGACCGCGCCGCGGTGTGGATCCTCGAGGCGGCCCGGCGGACGGAGCAGTCCGGCCTGTACCTGCAGTCCGAGCGCCTGTACTCCCAGTTGCTGGGCATCCTCGACGAGTCGGATCACTCGCGACGCTTCCAGGCCCTGACGGGCCGGTCTCGGTCCAGGGTCGAGCAGTGGCTCACCGCCGAGGCCCGTGAGGACGCCTCGGCCGCCATGGAGGCCGCTGAGGCGCTCGGCGACTCCGGTGCCCGTGCGCTCGCCTACCTCAACCTGGCGGCGGCGGCGTCGCGGTCGGGTGAGGTCCTCCTCGCCGAGGAGGAGCTCGACGCTGCGATCGAACTGTTCGTCACGATCGGCGACGACCGCGGCAGGGCCGAGGCCCTCCGGCAGCGCGGGATGACCCGGTTGCTGCGCGGCGACCACCGGGCCGCCGAGGAGCCCATCGCTGCGGCACTCGAGGCGTTCCAGGCGGTCGGCGACCGGCGTGGTGAGGCGTGGTCGCTCCAGAACCTGGCGTGGATCGCCTTCACCGAGGGGCGGCTCGTCGAGGCCGAGCGGATCCTCGCCGCGTCACGCCAGGCCTTCGAGGAGGTGGGTGACTCCGGTGGACTCGCCTGGGTCGAGGGA
>CAINRS010000003.1 GCA_903852755.1 uncultured Actinomycetes bacterium
GGCATGGCGAACGGCACCGTGATCGAGCGGCTCGGCTGAGGCGTTCGCCCTCGCTGCGGAGCAGCGAGCAGTGAGGCGTCGAACGGCACCGTGATCGAGCGGCTCGGCTGAGGCGTTCGCCCTCGCTGCGGAGCAGCGAGCAGTGAGGCGTCGAACGGCACCGTGATCGAGCGGCTCGGCTGAGGCGTCAGAGACTGGCGCTCGAGAGGTTGGCGCTCGCGCCTCAGGCCCGGGGCATCTTGATCGCCTTGTCGGCGATGATGTTCTTCTGGACCTCGGTGGTGCCGGCGCCGATCGACGTGTACCGCTGGAACACGTAGAGGCGGTTCCACGCGCCACCGTCGATCGCGTCGGGGGCGCCCTTGGCAGCGAGAGCCGAGGGGCCGAGCAGGTCGACGGCGAGCTCGGCGAGGGTCTGGGCCAGGTAGCTCCACTGGAGCTTGGCGAGGGGCACCTCGGGCCAGTTCTTCTCCTGCTTCAGGATCTTCGACAGCGCCCGGTAGTTGAGGAGCTTCGTGTACTCGATCCGGGTGTGGGCATCGGCGATGCGCTCCCGCAGGCCCGGGTCGTCCAGGGCGCCGGGGTTCACCGATCGGGCCAGGTTGACCATGGCGTCCAGGTCGGCCCGCATGCCGACGGCCAGACCGGCGGTGCCGACGCGCTCGGAGCCGAGCGTGCCCATGGCGACGAGCCAGCCCTCACCCTCGCCGCCGAGTCGGTAGCCGACGGGCACCCGGGCGTCCTCGAAGAGCACCTCGCAGAACATCTCCTCACCGGCGATGTCACGGATGGGGGTGATGGTCACGCCCGGGATCTCGAGGTCGATGATGAGCGCCGTGATGCCCTCGTGCTTGCGGCCCTCGGCGATGGCGTCGGTGTCGGTGCGGACCAGGAACAACCCCCACTTGGCGATGTGCGCCGAGGACGTCCAGATCTTGCGCCCGTTGAGGACGTAGTCGTCACCGTCGCGCACGGCCACGGTCCGCAGGTTGGCGAGGTCCGAGCCCGCCTCGGGTTCGGAGAACCCCTGGCACCAGTGGTCGTCTGCGTTGAGGATGTTGTCGACCCACATCGCCTGCTGCTCCTCGGTGCCCCACCGGATGATCATGGGGCCGATCTGCCAGAGGCCGTTGGCGTTGTAGATGCCCGGTGTCCGGTACCTGGCCATGGTCTCGGAGTAGATGACGTTCTGGGTCACCGTGGCGTCGCGGCCACCGTGCACCTCGGGCCAGGAGATCGCCGCCCATCGGCCCTCGTTGAGCTTGCGCTGCCAGGCGCGGCGGCGCTCCATCTGGTCCATGACCCCACCGGAGCCGACTCCGGCCTCGTCGTCGGACTCGGTCCCGTCGGACGTCTCGTCGGACCACTCGGCCAGGAACTTGGGGAGCTCGTCGTCGAGCCACTCCACGAGCTCACGTCGGAACGCCTCGTCTTCCTCGGTGTAGGAGAAGTCCATGGGGGCAGGCTACCGCGCCGCCCATCGACCTGACAGGCGTGTCAGGTCGCGTCGCCACGCGGTAGGTTCTGCCCGTGGAATTCACCCTCGACGACGACCAGCAGGCCCTCCAGGCGACCGCCCGGCAGTTCCTCGGCGACCGGGCCCCCTCGGAGTACGTGCGGGCCATGGTCGACGACCCGATCGGCACGACCCCGGAGTTCTTCGCCGAACTGGTCGACCTCGGCTGGGTCGGGCTGCTCGTGCCCGAGGCGCACGGCGGGGCCGGCATGGGCCTGCTCGAGATGATGGTCGTCCTCGAGGAGATGGGCCGTCTGCCGCTCCCGGGCCCGTTCCTGTCCTCGGCGGTGTTCGCCACCATGGCCGCCACCCGTCTGGGACTGTCCGACCACCTGCCGGCGCTCGCCAGCGGTGTCACCCGGGGCACGATCGCCCTGGACGAGCAGGGCCACGGAGACGTCGTCAGCCGGATCCGCACCAGGGCGAGCCGCAAGTCGGGCACGTGGCGCCTGAGCGGCACCAAGCCACTCGTGCTCGACGGCCACGACGCCGACTGGGTGCTGGTCGCGGCCCGGACCCAGCAGGGGATCGGCACGTTCCTGGTGGAGCAGCCCGGCGGCACACTGACCCCCGGGCTCGACGTGACCCGTCGGATCGCCCAGCTCGAGTTCCGCGACACACCGGCCGTGCCCGTCGGGCCGGAGGGCGACCACACCGCGATCTGGAGTCGGATCGCCGACGACGGTGCTGTGGCGCTGTCGGCCGAACTGCTCGGGACCATGCAGGCGAGCTTCGACCTGGCGATCGAGTACGCCAAGGTCCGCGTCCAGTTCGACCGCCCGATCGCCACGTTCCAGGCGACCAAGCACAAGGCCGCCGAGCTGCTCGAGCGGATCGAGCTCTCCCGGGTGGGCACCCACTACGCGGCGTGGACCTCCGACGTCGAGGACCCGGCCCGGGCCGAGGCGGCGGCGATGGTCAAGGCGTTCGCCGGCAGGGCCGCCAACGAGGTGACCGGAGAGGGCATCCAGATCCACGGCGGGGTGGGCTTCACCTGGGAGTGCGACGCGCACCTCTACTACCGCCGGGCCAAGTCCAACGACCTGCTCCTGGGGTACCACGGCATCTGGCGGGACCGCGTGGCGGACTCGTACCTCACTCCCACACCGGCCTGACGCCTCCCGACCCCCCCCGGGACCCGCCCGAACTCGAACCGCTGGTTGCGCCCGGCACAACCGTGCCTGCCGAGTTCGGTAGCTCTCGAGGTGCCGTGCTCAGAGGATTCCAGCGGCGGCGAGGTCGTCGAGTTCGGCATCGGACAGGCCGAGCAACCCGCCGAGGACCGAGCGGGTGTGCTCGCCGAGGCGTGGCGCCCCCGACGGGGTGGTGCGCTGCTCGCCGGTGAAGCGGACCGCGGGACCCTGTTGCAGCACCTCACCGGCGACGGGGTCGACCACCCGGACCAGGTCGCCCCGGGCCGCCATGTGGGGATCGGCGGTGATGTCGGCTGCGGTGTAGGCGGTGGCCACCGGGACGTCGTGGTCGACGGCGACCTGTTCGACCTCGGCGGCCGTGAGCGTGGCCGTCCACGCTGCGACGATGCCGTTGATCTCGTCTGCGTGGTCGGCGCGGTCCGACAGTGTCGTGAACCGGGGGTCGTCGCGCAGGTCCTCGCGGCCCATGGCGCGGCACAGCCGGGCGAAGTTGGCGTCGGATCCGGCCACCAGGCAGACGAACCTGCCGTCGACGGTGGGGTAGTTGTCGAGTGGCGCCGAGGTGGCGAGTCGGTTGCCCTCCCGCTCGCGGACCACACCCAGCCGGTCGTAGGCGGCGATGGTCCACTCGAGGATCCGCAGCACCGAGGCGTAGAGGCAGGCGTCGACCACGGCCCCGCGGCCGGTCCCGCGGGCGTCGCGGCGGTACAGCGCTGCGGTGGCGGCCTGGGCGGCGAACACGCCGGTCAGGTAGTCGCTGCTCGTCACCCCGGGTCGGACCGGGGGGCGGTCGGGTTCGCCGGTCAGGTGGAGGAGTCCGCCGTAGCCGATGCCGAGCCGGTCGAGCCCCGGCCGGCCGGCGTAGGGGCCGTCCTGCCCGAACGCCGAGATGCGGACCACGACCAGTCGGGGGTCCAGATCGGCCGGACCGATGTTCCAGCGCTCCAGGGTTCCCGGCCGGAAGTTCTCGCAGACCACGTCGGCCGTCGCGGCGAGTCGGCGGAACAGGTCCTGACCCTCGGGGCGGCGGAGGTCGAGGGTCACCGAGCGGCGTCCCCGGCCCTCGACGGACCAGAACAGCGAGTGCTCTCCCTCGTCGGTGGCGACGAAGGGCCCGATCCCGCGCATGAAGTCGCCCTGGCCGGGCTGTTCGACCTTGATGACCTCGGCGCCCTGCTCGCCCAGCAGCCCGGCGCAGAAGGGCGCAGCGATCCGGGTGCCCAGGTCGAGGACGCGGACCCCCTCGAGCGGTCCGCTCACCCGCCCTGCTGCTCCCGCTTGACCGCGTCCATGCCGCCCTCGGTCCGCCGCCGCATCAGGTTGAGCGCCGTGTCGGTGTTGGACACGAACTGGTGCACCACGAAGTGGTGTCGCCAGGAGTCGCGCTGGCCCATGCGGTCCAGCGTGGCGTTGATCGAGGCCTTGACCGCCCGGGCGGTCACCGTCGGGACGAGCGCGATCTCCTCGGCGGTCCGTCGGGCCTCGGCCTCCAGGTCGGCGCGGGGGACGACTCGGTTCACCAGACCGGCCCGCTCGGCCTCATCGGCACCGAGGACCCGGGCGCAGAGCAGGAACTCCTTGGCGCGGCGGGCGCCGAGCTCCCAGGGCTCGACGAGCAGCTCGACCCCGGCGCCGCTCATCCGGAGCACCGGGTTGGAGAAGCGGGCGTCGTCCGCGGCGACGATCAGGTCGCACATCGTCGCCAGCATCAGCCCCGCCGCGGCGCACGTCCCCTGTACGGCCGCCACCGTCGGGAGCGGGAAGTCACGCCAGCGCAGCGACCGCTCCCAGTACATGACCTCCTCGTGGTGGAGCTTGCCCTCGGCGGTGCCGCGCAGGGAGGCCCACGGCGGAGCGCCGGACATGATCTCCTTGAGGTCGTGGCCCGAGCAGAAGTGCTCGCCCTCGGCGGCGAGGACCACCACGCGTGCCGCCTCCGAGGCCTCGACCAGGTCGAGTGCGGCGTCGAGCTCGTCGATCGTCGTCGAGTCGAGTGCGTTGGCCGCGCCGGGTCGGGCGAGCGTGACCGTCACGACCGCGCCCTCGTCGGCGTACCGGATGCTGGTGAAGTCGCTCACCTCGTCGCCTCCTCACCTCGGGGCTCACGCGGCAGGCCGAGGACCCGCTCGCCCAGGATGTTGCGCTGGATCTCGTTGGTGCCGGCGAAGATCGACGCCGACAGGTAGTAGAGCCAGCTGCGCTGCCACTCGCCGTCACCGGAGAGGCCGTCGGCCCCTCGCCACAGCGGGGCGTCGTCGCCCAGGACGTCGAGCGCCGTGGCGTGCAGGCGCTGTGACGCCTCGGACCAGTAGAGCTTGAGCGCCGAGCCCTCGGGTCCCGGCTGGCGACCGGTCGCCAGCTTGGTGAGCGACCTCCAGTTGTGCAGCTGGAACGTCTTGATCTCGACGTAGGCGCGGGCGAGCTGCCGGCGCAGTCGGCTGTCGTCGAACGCCCCCGTCGTGGTGGCCAGCCGCAGGAGCTCCTCGAGGTGCTGGACGTGGATCACCAGCTGCCGCGGGTTGACGCCGCGTTCGTGTCCGAGCGTCGACTGCGACACCCGCCAGCCCTCGTGCAGGGGGCCGATCAGGTGGTCGTCCGGGACGAGTGCACCGTCGAAGAACACCTCGTTGAACTCGGCCTCGCCGGTCGACTGCACGAGGGGCCTGACCTCGACCCCGGGAGCGTGCATGTCGACCACGAGCGCGGAGATCCCGCGGTGGCGGGGCGCGTCCGGGTCGGTGCGGGCGAGACACAGTCCGAAGTCGGCGAACTGTGCGTAGCTGGTCCAGACCTTCTGTCCGTCCAATCGCCAGCCCCCGGCCGCGTCGTCACGCGTCGCCCGGGTCGACAGCGCGGCCAGGTCGCTGCCCGCACCCGGCTCGCTGAACAGCTGGCACCAGAGGTGGCCGGCCCGGAGGATCTCCGGGAGCCACCGGGACTGTTGCTCCGGGGTGCCGTGCGCCAGCAGGGTCGGCCCGACCAGGTTGACCCCGATGCGCCCCACCAGCTCCGGGGCCCGGGCCCGGGCGAGCTCCTCGGTGACGACGAAGTTCACGAGCGGACCGGCGGCACGGCCGCCGAACTCCTCGGGCCACGCGAGCCCGACCCAGCGCCCCTGGGCCAACCGGGCCTGCCACTCCCGCCCGAACGCCACCTCCTCGGACAGTTCCTCGAAGCGGGGCGGGAGGCCGGTGCCGTAGTCCCACGGCAGGTTGGCCTCGAGCCACGACCGGCACTCGGCGCGCACGGCGTCCTCTTCTCGGGTGGCGGTCAGGTCCACGGAGCGATGCTACGTCACGCGCCTCCGTGACTGACGCCCGTGTCAGGTAACGTCACGCCGTGCAGTTCGAGCTCTCGACCGACCAGGAGGCCCTCCGCGACGCCGCCACGGCCCTGCTCGCCGATCGGTCGTCACCCTCGGCGGTCCGAGCGGTGGTCGACGCAGGGGGCGGCTGGGACCGCGGCCTGTGGGCCGAGCTCGTGGAGCAGGGGTGGCCGGCGGTCGTGGTGCCCGAGGAGCTCGGTGGGATCGGTCTCGGCTGGGTGGAGGGAGCGGTGCTGCTCGAGGCGGTCGGCGCCCACGTGGCGCCCGTGCCCGTCCTCGGCCAGCTCGTCGCCGCGGACGCCCTGGCCCGGGCGGGTGCGACGGAGTGGCTGGACCGCCTGCTCGCAGGGACCTCGATCGCCGCCGTCACCCACCGGCCGCTGGCTGTGGTCGACGCTGCGGTGGCCGGCCCGACGGTGCCGGTGCCGCACCTGCCCTCGGCCGATGCGCTCGTCGCCCCGACGGCGGACGGCCGGCTGGTGCTCGTCGATCTCTCGGGCGCGCACGTGGAGTCGTTGCCCGCCATGGACCTGACGCGTGAGCTGGGCAGGGTCGACGTGACCGGCTGCCCGGTGACCGATCTCGGTGACACCGCAGCCGTGGAGTCGTTCCTCGACGCCGGGGCGGTGGCGGTCTCCGCCGAGCTGCTCGGTGCGGCGACCCGCTGCCTGGACGACACCGTCGCCTACGCCCGGGACCGGGTGCAGTTCGGGCGGCCGATCGGTTCGTTCCAGGCGGTCAAGCACCGCTGCGCCGACATGCTGGTCGACGTCGAGGGGATGCGTTCGACGACCTGGTGGGCGGCGTGGTGCCTGGCGGCCGACGATCCGGAACGGTCGGTGGCGGCGAGCACGGCCAAGTCGTGGACGTCCGATGCGGGGGACCGCGTGCTCAACTCGGCGCTGCAGGTGCACGGTGGCATCGGCTTCACCTGGGAGTGTGACGTGCACCTCTACCTCAAGCGGGTGCAGCTCGACCGGATCTGGTTCGGCACCGCGACCGAGCACCAGGACCGGTTGGCCGGGCTCCTGCGCGAGCGGGTCGAGACCGGCCGGTCGGTCATCTGACCCGGCCGCTCACCGGCCCACCCGGCCGGTGCCTCAGGGCTGGTCCGCCATCCCGCTGATGAACCCGTCGAGGTCGGTGGTCTTCATCTCGACCACCGCCCTGAGGTCGGGGACGTACGCCTCGATCGTGTCGCCGGTGATCGCCGCGACGATGGCGTCGCCGACGAGCTCCGGTGGTTCGAACGGCCCGTCGAAGAACGGGTCGTCGTTGCCGGGCTGGTCCCAGATCTCGGTGGCGATCGGTCCGGGGGCGACGATCCGCACCTCGACCCCGGTGCCCCAGAGGTCGACCGCCATCGACTCGGACCACCCGGTCAGCGCGAACTTGGACGCCGAGTAGGCCGCCTCGTTGCGGATCCCGAGCCGACCACCCAGGCTCGTGACGTTCACGACGCAGCCCCGGCCGCGCTCGAGCATCCCCGGCAGGACGCCGAGTGTCAGGTGGACCGGTGCGAGGTAGTTGATCCGCATCGTCTCCTCGACCTCGTCCGGTGTCAGGTCGCGCACCGAGCGACGCCGCGGGATCCCGGCGTTGTTGACCAGGACGTCGACGCCGTCGAGCAGGTCGGTGGCCTCCGCTGCGAGTCGGTCCGTTCCGGTCAGGTCGCCCAGGTCGCACACGGCGACGTGGACGGTGGGGGACCCGGCGGCGCGCGCCTCCTCAGCGACCGCCTCGAGCCGGTCCGCCCGTCGGGCGGCGAGCACCAACCTGGCCCCGGATCGTGCGAGCGAGACCGCTGCGGCGGCGCCGATCCCGGAGGACGCGCCCGTGAGCAGGACCCCTGCTCCCCGCAGGTCGAGTCCCACGGCGTCAGCCCCGTGCCTGGGCGATCGCCCGGTCGAGCGCGGCGAGCAGGTCGTCGGTGGTCACGCCCATCAGGTCGTCCGCCTGGGCGACGTCGTCGCCCTCGAACACCGATGCGATCCTCTGGCGCAGGTCGTCCCGGTCGGACGCGTCGCTCCCGTTCAGCGCTGCGGCCGCACGGTCCAGGACATCGGGTGGCCCGACGTGCATGTCGCCGGCGAACAGGGCGGCGACCACGGTGCCGTCGCCGTCGAGCGCCACCCCCGCCCGGCACAGCTTGCGGCCCTTGTGGTTGCCGAACCCGACGCTGGAGCCGGCCGGGGCGTCGGCCCGGAACCGATCCGACGAGACGCGTCGGATCGACTCGGGCGAGGCGACCCGGGCGGCCAGCTTGGTGACCCCCTTGGTCTCCCCCTCGGAGAGGGTGCCGAGTGCGAGGTCGACCCCGGCGTCCGCGAGCGCGCCGACGAGCGCGTCGCGCAGGTCCTCGTAGGTGACCGGGTGGCCGGCGACCTCCTCGGCGGTGCAGACGTACTCGCTCATGTCCTGCACGGCCTTGTCGGCGAACTTGTCGTCCGGGATCCGCACGACCTGCAGGTAGGTGGACAGGTCGGGTCGACGGAGGTTCAGGAAGCCGCCGATCGAGACGCAGGCGACGACGTCCTGGGCGGTGAGCGCCCCGAGCTTGCGGTCGCGCCAGCGCAGGTCGGAGCTGCCCTCGAACGCGACCTCGCCCAGGTCGACCCGCTCGAGCGCGTCGGCGACGACCGACTGGAAGCGGCGGAGCAGGCCGTCCAGGTCGGCGGTGTCGATCCCGAGCACGCTGCTGTCCTTGGGCAGGAGGAAGCCCCACATGGCCGAGCACTCGGCCTCGTAGTACGCCGTGCCGCCGCCGTAGAACGACCGACGGACCACGTCGACGCCGAGCTCCTCGCACCGGGCCAGGTCGAGGGTGGAGTCGACGTCGTCGAACCAGCCGACGTTCAGGTGGGTCCGGCCCCAGACGCTCGTCTGGGCGATGGGCACCCGCTGCTCGGCGACCGACCGGACCAGGACGGGCATGGTCGAGGCGTTCTCGTAGGGGCCCTGACGGTCCAGGTCGAGCCAGCGCCAGCGTTCAGTGGCCACGGTCCTCCTCGGCTCGGGTCCCCGCGGAGCGTAGTTGACGCACGTGTCAGGTGTGTCCGGACCCGCTACGGTCCCGGTCGTGAGCGTCCCGTCCGACCCCGGCGCAACCGCAGCGGCGTCGAGCCCCGGGGAGGCGGCGTCGAGCCCAGAGGAGTCGGTGCGCCGGACCCTGGCGCGGTACTGCATGCTCTGCGACGACGGCCGGTTTGTCGAGTGGGCGGAGCTGTTCACCGAGGACACACGGTTCCACGTGATGGGTGCGACACAGCTCGGACGTCGTGCCACCCGGGCCTTCATCGAGGCGGGCCAGCCCCCCGAGCAGCGGGGTCGGCACCTGACCGGAGCCACGCTGGTGCTCGTGCACGGTGACCGGGCCCGGGCGTGGTCGGACTTCATCTTCGTCGACCGTCGCGGCGCGGTCCTCAGCTCCGGTCGCTACCACGACGAACTCGACCTCGGTGCCGATGGGGTGTGGCGGTTCTCGCTGCGGGAGATCGTCTTCACCGGCGCCGCGCCGGAGCTCGCTCAGCCGCTGCCCGGGTAGCCGCCCCCGCCGTACTCGGCGTCGAGTGTTTCGTAGTCGATGGGCCATCCCAGTCGGGGGAGGGGCTCGGTGCGCAGGACCACGGTTCTGGGCTTCTTGTAGGACGCGATGCGTTCGCGGACGTGGGTGATGAGCTCCTCCTCGTCGGCCTCGGCCCCGTCGTGCAGGACGACCACGGCCACGACCGACTGGCCCCAGGTGTCGTCGGGCACGCCGATCACCGCCGCCTCGCGCACGGCGTCGTGCGACTGCAGCGCGCCCTCCACCTCGGCGGGGTAGATGTTCTCGGCCGCCGACTTGATGAGACGGCCCTTGGGGCCGACGAAGCTGAGCGAGCCGTCGGCCTCCCGTCGGCCCAGGTCGTTGGTGTGGTGCCAGCCACCGGCCTGACGGCGGGTGGTCTCCTCGGGCCGGTTCCGGTAGCCGGTCATGACCTGCGGTCCGGCGGCGACGATCTCGCCGGTCTCGCCCGGGGGCACCTCGACTCCGTCGGGGTCGACGATCCGTACCCGGACGACCGGCGAGGGGCGCCCCGCCGACCCGGTGCAGTCGCCACCCACGGCGTTGTAGGTGAGCATCCCCATCACCTCGGTCTGGCCGAAGCCCGCCGGTTTCACCGCCCAGGGTGCATCGTCGACCGTGATCATCTCGTTCCACTCGGGTGAGCCTCGGAACGTCCGGAGCGACGTCAGGTCCCACGGGCGGGTGCCATCGGGGCCGGGGGCGTTCAGCTCGACGATCTGCTCGATCGTCGGTCCCATCAGGAACGCACCGGTGCAGCCCTCGTCCTGCACCAGGCGGCAGACCTCCTCGGCATCCACCCGCGGGGTGAACAGGTTCGTGCCGGCCATGACCAGTGTGGCGAGCGTGGTCATGAACGTGGCCACGTGGAACAGCGGTCCGGAGTTGAGGTAGCGGTAGTCGGCGTCGATGCGCTGCAGGTTGGCCATCATCAGGCCCTGGACGAGCACGGCGTGGTGCGACAGCAGGGCACCGTTGGGTCGTCCGGTGAACGCAGCGGTGTAGAGCATGAGGACCGGGTCGGCCAGGTCGGGCTGGACCGGGTCGGCCCAGTCGGCCGGGTCGACCGGCTCACCGCCGGCCAGGAAGGCCTCGTAGGAGTCGGGGTCGTCGTCGGGGGCGTCGTGCTGCAGCCAGCGGACGTCCTCGCCCAGCTCCCCGCCGACCTGCTCGCGGGCGGCCCGGACCGTGTCGCCCACCTCGGACTCCTGCCAGATGACGACCGACGGGGTGGCGTCGGTGAGCACGAACGCGAACTCGTCGGCGGACTGCCGCCAGTTCGCCACGCAGCACACGGCCCCGAGCTTGGCCGCCGCCCCCAGGCACTCGATGATGCGGAACGAGTTCTGGCCGGTCCACAGCACGACGTCGCCCCAGCCGACACCGGCCTCCCGCAGCGCACCGGCGAGCCGGTTGATCCGGTCGTCGAGCTCGGGCCAGGTCAGGCGCACGGCGCCGGGCGACCCGGGGGGACCGCCGTCCACGACGGCGGGTCGGTCCGGGTAGCTGCGGCGGTGCTCGCGGAACGTGTCGGCCAGGGTGAACCGGTGCAGCATCGGGCGCCTCCTCAGGCGGGTGGGGTCGGGTGGTCGGCTGCCGGCAGCTCCCGCTTGAGGACCTTGCCGGTCGGGTTGCGTGGGAGCGTGTCGAGGAAGGTCACCACACGCGGGACCTTGTAGTCGGCCAGGCGGTCGGTGCAGAACCTCCGCACCTCGTCCGCGGTGAGCGTGTGCCCGGTGCGCACGACGACCCAGGCGCCGACGTCCTCACCCAGGACCTCGTGGGGGACGGCGGCCACGGCGACCTCGAGGACCGCCGGGTGTTCGTAGAGGACGGCCTCGACGTCGGCCGCGTGCACGTTGTTGCCGCCGCGGATGATGACGTCCTTGGCGCGGCCCGAGATGTACAGGTAGCCGTCCTCGTCCAGGAAGCCGAGGTCACCCGAACGTAGCCACTCGCCGTCCCAGGTGGCATCGCTGGCAGCCGGGTCGCGGTAGTACTCGCGCCGGTGCTCGCCGACCCTGATCTGGATCTCACCGACCTCGCGGGGCGGCAGGGGGGCGTCGTGCTCGTCGACGATCCGGACCTCGGTGCCGGACGGGATGCCCACCGACCCGGGCCGGCGCTCGATCTCCTCCTTGGGCAGGTAGGTGAACGCCGTACCGGCCTCGGTCATCGAGTAGTTGTTCGACACGACGGCGTCGCTCAGCCGGTCGGCGAGGCGCCGGTGCAGGGTCGGTGCGAGCGGAGCCGAGCCGATCGACAGCAGGGTCAGGCTCGACAGGTCCGCCGACTCGAAGCGGTCGTGGGTGACGAGGAGCTGCGCCATGGCGGGGACGATGAACGCCATGGTGGGCCGCCGGGTCTCGACGATGTCGAGCCAGGTCCCGGCGTCGAACCGGGACAGGTAGAGCGCGCCCATGCCCATCTTCATGGGGTTGTAGATGAACGAGATCCCGGCGAAGGTGAACAACGGTGAGCAGTGGAGCCACTGGGTGCCGGTCCAGGCCGGCTCTCCGTTCGGGATGATGTGCAGGTTGCGGTGCCGGACGGCGATCCCCTTGGGCAGGCCCGTCGTGCCCGAGGTGTACATGATGTCGGCCAGGTCGTCGCCGCCGGCGGGCACCTCGACCGGGCTGCCGTCGTCGTGCAGCAGTTCCTCCCAGTCGCCGGTGTCGGCCAGTACGACGCGCTCCACCGACGGCAGCTGGCTGCGGGCCTCGGCGAGCGTCGGGGCCAGCTCCGACGAGGTGACGACGAGCGTCGGCTCGGCGTGGCCGAGCACGGTGGCGAGCTCGCGTGCGGTCAGCCGGGTGTTGGTCGGTACCGCCACCGCCCCGGCCCGGTGCACGCCCGAGTACACCTGGATCCACCGCAGCAGTTGGGCGCTCTCGAGGTGGATCGCCACCCGGTCGCCCGGTCGGACCCCCGCTCCGCCGAGCCCGCGGGCGATCCGGTTGGCCGCAGTGTCCCACTCGCGGAACGTCACCTGTCGGTCGCCGAGCAGGTCGACGTACGCGACCTCGTCGGGATGGGCGCCGGCGGCCCAGCGCAGCTGGTCGACCTGGAGCGTCACGGCCGGACCGTGCTCACTCGCCGAACCCCATCGGGGGCAGTCCACGGGACTCGTCGCCGAAGAGTTCGTCGGCCCGGGCCGCGAGCTCGTCGGGGGTGAACGCACGACCGCCGTTGTCGATGCGGCCGGTGCGGTGCCAGCCCGACATGCGGTGGACCTTGTCGCCGTTGACGACGAACACCTGCCCGGTCACGTCGGCAGCGGCGTCCGAGGCGAGCCACGCCACGACGGGCGCGATGTTGGCCGGATCCCACTCGTCGAAGGCGCCCTCCTCGGGCAGGAGCGCACCGAGCACGGTCTCGGTCATGCGGGTGCGGGCCCGGGGGGCGATGGCGTTGACGGTCACCCCGTACTTGGCGAGCTCCCGGGCGAGCACCACGGTCATGGAGGCGATGCCGGCCTTGGCCGCGGCGTAGTTGACCTGTCCCACCAGTCCGTAGAGCCCGGACTCCGAGGCGGTGTTGACGATCCGACCGGTGACCTCCTCGCCCGCCTTGGCGCGTTCCCGCCAGTGGGCGCCGGCGAAGTGGGCGCAGGCGGCGTGTCCGGCCAGGTGGACGCGGATCACGTCGGTCCACTGGTCCTCGGTCATCGAGAAGCTCATGGCGTCCCGCAGGATCCCGGCGTTGTTGACCAGCACGTCGAGGTTGCCGCCGTCGTCGACGACGCCGGCGATGGCAGCGCCGGCACCGTCCCAGGTGGAGATGTCGTGGTCGTCGGCGCGCCCGGAGCCCCCGGCGGCGGTGATCTCGTCGACGACCGCCCGGGCCTCGCCCAGGTCGACGTCGTTCACCGTGACGTGCGCTCCCTCGGCGGCGAGCAGCAGGGCCTCGGCCCGTCCGATGCCCCGACCCGCTCCGGTCACCAGCGCAGTCCGCCCGTCGAGTCCGCCCATTGGTCCCCCTGTCCGTGGTTCCGGCGCCCGGATCGTAGCCGCGCCCTGCAGCGACTGACACGCGTGTCAGGTACGATGCCGCCACCTCGAACCGGGAGCACGCCATGTCCGACCGACCCGTCATCGTGAGCGCCGTCCGCACCCCGATCGCCGATGCCTACCGGGGTGCGCTCGTCGACGTCGGCGTGCGGGACCTCGCCGCACGGATCGTCGTCGAGGCGATCGCCAGGTCGGGTCTGCCCGCCGAGCAGGTCGACGACGTCGTCCTCGGTGAGGTGCTCCAGGGTGGTGGCTGCATCGCCAGGTACGCCGCCATCACCGCCGGACTGCCCGACGACACACCCGGCCTGGCCCTCAACCGTCAGTGCGCGACCGGCCTGACCGCCGTGGCCACCGGTGCGGCGAACATCGCAGCGGGGATGGACCGGGTCGTGGTGGCGGGTGGCGCCGAGTCCATGACCCAGACGCCGGTGGTCTACGACAAGACCTCACGGCCCTACGCAGTTCCCGAGCGGGTCATCTCTCCGTCGCACCCGGACACGCCCGAGGCACCCAACCTCAACATGATGATCACCGTTGGCGAGAACACCGCCCGGGAACTGGGCATCACCCGGGAGGAGACCGATGCGTGGGCGCTCGCATCGCACGAGCGTGCGGTGGCCGCCATCGACGGTGGCCGCTTCGACGCCGAGATCGTCCCGGTCGAGGTGCCGGGCCGCGCGGGTGAGGTCACCACGTTCGCCGTCGACGAGCACCCCCGCCGCACCACCACGCTCGAGCAGCTCGGCGAGCTCCGTGTCATCTCCGGCATGCCGGACGGCGTGGTGACGGCCGGCAACTCCTCGTCGGTCAACGACGGCGCCGCAGCCGTCGTGGTGTGCGCGGAGTCGGTGGCGGCCGAGGCCGGACTCACCCCGCTCGCCTACATCCGCAGCTGGTCCGCTGCCGGGGTCGCCCCGGCCCGCACGGGCCTGGCGCCGACCATCGCGATCCCCCGGGCCCTCGACCGGGCCGGGTTGTCACTCGCCGACGTGCACCTGCACGAGATCAACGAGGCCTTCGCCACCATGGCGGTCGGGTGCTCCCAGGTGCTCGGCCTCGACCACGACCGGGTCAACGTCAACGGAGGCGCCGTCGGCCTGGGGCACCCCGTCGCAGCCTCCGGGGCGCGTCTGATCGTCACCCTGCTGCACGAGCTGCGCCGCCGCGGCGGTGGGATCGGCTGCGCGTCCCTGTGCGCCGGGGGCGGGATGGGTGGTGCACTCGTGATCGAGGTGCCTGCGGACTGAGCTGATCGTCGCAGGGTGCTCAGGCGTCGACGACGCGCTTGAGCTTGTAGCCGGAGCGGGGGAGTGTCTCCCGGTCGACCACGCTCAGGTCGACCTCGAGTCCGATCTGCTCGCGGAGCACGGCGCGGACCCGGTCACCGATCGCCGCCGGGTCGCCGCCGTCGCCGCCGACCTCGAGTCGCATGACGAGCGGGAAGTCGCCACCCGCCGGGTCCACGATCTCGAACTCGAGCGTGGGCGTGCAGACCTCGGGGACCTCACGCCCCAGGACGCGCTCGATGTCGTTCGGCTGGAACGACACCCCACCGCAGTTGAGGAAGTCCTTGAACCGGCCGCCCCAGAAGCCGCGCTTGGTGGTCTCCCCGGTGGGGCACGGCGTCGAGTCGAACATCGCCGCCTCCTCGAGGTCGTAGCGCAACAGGCCGTTGTCACGGTCGAGGGTGGTCACGACGAGGTTGCCCCACTGGCCCTCGGGGACGTCGGCACCGGTCGCGGGGTCGATGGCCTGGACGATCGCCCAGTCCTCGTGGATGTGGGCGCCGTCGCTGACCAGGTTGGGCCCTCCGATGTAGGCGTAGCACTCGAATCCGGCCGTCATGAGCGGCATGAGGCCCCGACCGAAGCCGCCCATCCGGAACTCGGGGAACCCGCAGTCCTCGGTCAGGTCGACCCCCAGCTTGGCCGCGACCTCGGCGAAGCGGTGCTGGCTCAGGGCCGTCATCGGTACGTCCGGGCTGATCCGCTTCCAGATGTTGATGGCCTGTTCGGCGAGTTCGTCGGTCTCCGGCGGTGGGACCCACAGGTTGAGGAACCCGAAGTACTCGAGCGTGCTGCTCAGCATGAGGCCACCGCCGTAGAGGTAGGCGGGGTGGCAGTGCGTGACGACCTGCCCCGGCCGCCAGCCGTTGCGCCACCAGTTGCGCGCCGCCGACTCGTACTCGATGAACAGGTCGCGGCGGGTCAGCACCGTCACGGTCGGCGTCCCGGTGGTCCCGGTGGATTGACCGATCCGCACGCACTCCGACAGCGGTGTGAAGCGGTAGTCCCCGAGCGGCGGGTGGGCGGCCTCGGAGTCGCGCAGGTCCTGCTTGGTCGTCGTCGGGATCCGGTTGATGTCCTCGAGGCTCGTGATGTCCTCGGCCGAGGTGACCCCGGCCTCACCGAGCTTCCGGGCGAAGAGTCCGACCGGTCTGTCGAGGCACTTCCCGACCAGGTCCCGCAGTCGGTCGAGCTGCAGCTGTGCCCGCTCGCCGCGATCCATCGTCTGCATCTCCGGATCCCAGAACGGTTGCTCCGGATCACGCTCCGGCGGTCCGATCACCTCAGGTCCGTAGGACGGCATGTTCCCCCGCTTCGTCGTCGTGCCAGCTCGAGTGGGGCAGAGGATAGGCTCTCCACCTGACGCGCGCGTCAGTCCCGGTCGGGAACCTCGTGGGGCCGGCCCGGAGTCGGGTGAGCGGGGGTCGGGTGAGCGGGGGTCGGGTGA
>CAINRS010000004.1 GCA_903852755.1 uncultured Actinomycetes bacterium
ACCGAGGTCGACACCGGCACGGCCCGGTGGTCGTGGTACCGGCGGCGGACGGCCGTGAACACCGATACCCAGGCGGCGAGCAGCGCACCGACACCGCACAGCGACACCACCACGACCAGCGTGCGGTCACCCCAGATCACGAACCGCCCGCTCAGGGGGTAGAGGAGCGTGGGCGCCCCGCCCGGTCGCACGAGCGTGCCGGCGACCACGGTGACGATCGCCCCGAACAGCCCGACCAGTGCTGGCGTGCGCAGGTCGCGGTCGACGAAGGGCGCGCGCAGCGCACCCAGGGGACCCGGGTGACTGCGACCGGGATCAGCCGCGACAGTGGCGGTCCGGGGGGTACCAGAGGTGGACGTCGACAACGGGGGCTCCAGCGGCCCTCGGGGAGCAGGCGCCGCTCGGCGGCAACTCTAGAGGGGCCGGGCGCCCGGACTCCGGTCAGGCCCCGGACCAGCGGCGCGGGTCGAGCCCGTAGTAGCGGCCGAGCACATCGGACAGCGCCGGGTGGGCCCGGTGCAGCGCGTGGGGTTCGCAGAAGTAGGCCTCGGTCGCCACGGCCATGAACTCGGCGGGGTTGACGCCGCCGTAGGGGTCGACCACCCCGGGGTCGGACCCCTCGACGACGGCGTGGTAGGCCTCGGTGCAGGCCCGCACCCAGTCGTCGGCCAGCTCCGGGTCGGTGATCGGCGGTGTGCCGTCGTACACGCCGTCGGCGGCGTCGAGGACGTGGGCGCACTCGTGGAGCACCACGTTGCGACCCTCCTCGGGGTGCTCGACGTCGTGCAGCACCTCGTCCCACGCGAACAGGAGCGGGCCGTGCTCGACGGCCTCGCCCAGGATCGGCGTCGGGTCGTCGGAGACCACGCCGTCGACCTGGGAGTGCTCGCCCTCCACCACGATCGTCGTCGGGTGCAGCACGACGGCCCGGACCGCGCCGAGCGCACCATCGGGGAGCCCGAGCACCAGGAGCTGCGCCTGGGCCGCGACCGTGACCGCCATCTCGTCGGTGATCTCGAACCCCCGGGCCGGCTCCCAGGACGTGTCCAGGACCATCTCGTGGGTGCGCCGCTCCCAGCGCAGCCGCTGGTCGCCGTCGAGGGCGCCGATCCACGGGAACCAGCGGTCGCACCACTCGCTCCACTCGGCCGGGAACCCGGCCTGCAGGAGTGCCGCACGCTCCCGTCGCCGCCTCGAGCCGAACACGCCCCCAGCATCGCCCGCCCCGGGCCCACTGTCACACCCGCCCGGCACCATGTGCCCGTGGACAGCATCACCCTCTCCCCCACCGCCATCCTGATCGCCGCAGCGGCGCTGCTGCTCTGCTCCGTCGTGGTCACCGCCGCCGCGGTGACGCTCGGTCGGAGGTCCCGTCAGCCCCGGCGGAGCGCGACCGACGCCAGCATCACCGGCTTCCTCGAGTCCCAGGCGCAGACGCTCGGCGCGCGGCTCGAGGAGTTCGCCGCCCGGATCGGCGAACTCGACGCCCGCCGGCGGGAGGAGTCGGCCGTGCTGCAGACCAAGTTCGACGACCTGTCCACGTCGACCAGGTCCGTCGCGGAGGAGGCCCGGACCCTCGCCAACACCATGCGGGACAACCAGGCGCGCGGCCTCTGGGGCGAGATGCAGCTCGAGCGGGTGCTGCGCATGAGCGGCCTCGACGAGCACATCAGCTACGACACCCAGGTGAGCGTCGACGGTGGACGGGCCCGACCCGATGCGGTGGTCCACCTGCCGACGGGGCGGTCCATCGTGATCGACGCCAAGACCCCGCTCGGCAGCTACCTCGCCGGGGCCTCGACCACCGACCCTGTGGCACGGGAGCAGCACTTCGCCGACCACGCCAAGGCCGTGGGCAACCACGTGCGGGCCCTCGCGGGGCGGGGCTACGACGAGGTCGTCCCCGGGGCGGTCGACATCGTGATCGTGTTCCTGCCCAGCGACGCGCTCCTGGCCGAGGCCTACCGGGCCCAGCCCCAACTGCTCGACCAGGCCCTCGAGCTCAGGATCGTCCTCGCCTCACCGTCCACGCTGCTCGCCCACCTCCGCGGGGTGGCCCTCGGCTGGCGTGAGGAGCGCCTCGCCGAGGAGGCCCGGACCATCGCCGAGCTCGGCCGGGAGCTCCACCAACGCTTCAGCACCTTCGCCACCCACCTCGCCAACGTGGGTTCGGCGCTCGGCCGGGCGGTCGAGACCTACAACAAGGCGGTCGGATCGCTCGAGCGGTCGGTCATGCCGCAGGCCCGGCGGTTCGAGGAACTCGGCGCCGGCTCCCGCAAGACCCTCACCGCCGTGGAGCAGATCGAGGACCGACCCCGGTCGATCTCGGCCTGATCGACGCCAATCCCGACCCGGCGCACGCCCGTCGGGTCGTTCCGCCGATCAGGACGCGACGCCGGACAGGCCCAGTGACGTCCGCAGGAGCGCCCGGTGCGCATCGGGGTCACCGTGTTCGTGACTCAGCGCCCACGCCCGCTTCATGAACAGGTGCAGGTCGTACTCCACGGTGTACCCGATCGCCCCGTGGCACTGCAGCGACGCCGAGGCTGCGTGACGGGCGGCGGTCGAGGCCCGCAGCTTCGCCATCGACACGTTCCGCGCCCGGTCCGGGTCGCCGTGGGCGAGCGAGTGGGCGGCGAGCGACACGAGCGGCGCTGCGAACGCCACGGCCAGTGCAGCATCCGCGAGCTGGTGCTTGACGGCCTGGAAGCTGCCGACCGGGACGCCGAACTGCTGGCGCTCCCCGACGTAGGCCACCGTCAGGTCGAGCATCTGCTCACCCAGGCCGACCAGCTCCGCTGCGGCGCCGAGCGCCAGTCGCTCCCCCGCCGCGGAGGTGACCCGACGGGCCAGCTCCCCGGTGGCGACCACCCGGCCGCCGCGGCGGGTGACCCTGGCCGGCTGGCGCGCCCCGTCGACCGACTGCAGGGGCTCGAGGTCGACCTCCTCCGGCGTCGCCAGCACCACCGCATCGGCATCCCCACACCACAGGAACCCGTCGGCCGTGGTGGAACCGGCCACCGGGGCGGATGCGTCGACCACGGGCAGCAGCACCGCACCCGAGGCGATCCGGCCCGACCACTCCGCTGCGAGGCCACCTGCGTCGGGGTCGTCCAGGATCTCGGTCAGCGCAGCAGCTGCGGCGTACCCCGATGCCGCCACCGGATCCGGCAGTGCCACCCGGCCGCACTCGACGAGCAGCGGCACCACGTCCTCGTCGGTCATCCCGAGACCGCCGGCGGACTCGGCTACCAGCGCGCCGAGCACGCCCATCTCGACGAGCGCGTCCCACGCCGCCCGCACCCGGCCGTCACCGTCCCACGCACCACGGACCGCATCCGGGGTGCACAGGTCACCGAGCAGGACCCGCACGGCGTCGCGCAGGTCGATCTGGTCCGGGGTCAGCTCGAAGCGCACGACTACCGCCTCGGCAGGCCGAGCACCCGCTCGGCGACGATGTTGCGCTGGATCTCGTTGGTGCCCGCGTAGATGGGACCCGAGAGGGCGAACTCGTAGCCCTTCATCCACGGTCCGTCGAGTTCGGCATCGGGGCCGAGCAGGTCGAGCGCCGCCTCGTGCAGGCGGACGTCGAGCTCGGACCAGAAGATCTTGTTGAACGAGGACCGGGCACCGGGCGACCGGCCCTCGACGATCCCGGTCACGTCGCCGAGCGTGAAGAGGGAGTAGGCCTCGGCGTCGACCCACGCGTCGACGACCCGGTCGGCGAGCGCCTGGGCGAGCCGTCCCTCGGCGTCCCGCTCCCGGGCCAGTTCGAGGAGCCGGTGGGCGGTCGCCTGGAAGCGTCCGGGCGACCGCAGGGTGAGCCCGCGCTCGGAGGTGGTGGTCGCCATCGCCACCCCCCAGCCCTGGTGCACCTCACCCAGGATTCCGCCGCGCTCCATGACGGCGGCGGCGTCGCCGCTGCCGTCGACGGGCGTGTCGGGGACGAACACGTCGTCGCAGAACACCTCGGCGAAACCCTCGTCACCGTCGAGGCGGCCGAACCCCCGGACCGTCACGCCATCGGCGTCGAGGGGGAGCAGGAAGTACGTGAGCCCGCGATGCCGTTCGGCCTCGGGGTCGGTCCGGAACAACCCGAACACGTGGGTGCAGAACGCACCCCGGGTGGTCCAGGTCTTCTGCCCGGTCAGCCGCCACCCGCCGCCGGCGTCGTCGCGCACCGCACGCGAGGACACTGCGGCCAGGTCGGACCCGGCGTTCGGTTCCGACCAGCCCTGGCACCACAGATCGACGGCGGCCGACATGCGGGGCAGGTAGTGGTCCTGCTGCGCCCGGGTACCGAACTCGAAGATCGACGGGGCGAGCAGGAAGATCCCATTCTGCGTCACCCGCTGGGGGGCACCGGCCCGGTAGTACTCCTCCTCGAAGATGAGCCACTCCCACAGCGACGCGTCCCGGCCGCCGTAGGCCTCGGGCCACGACACCACCGCCCACCGGGCGTCGTGGAGCGCCCGCTCCCACTCCAGGTGGGCCGCGAAGCCGTCACGCGTGTCGCCCGACGGGAGCGCGGGGGACGGGACGTGCTCGGCGAGCCAGGTCCGACACTCCTCCCGGAATGCCTGCTCGTCGTCGCTCCAACCCAGGTCCACGCCCTCAGTCTGCCGCGTGACCTGACGACCCGTCAGATCCGGCACCGGGGACGCGTCGACCCCGTACCGACCCCGCCACGATCGGCTGCGCGACAGCGATCGTTCGACCTACCCTTCCGCAGCGACCACCCGGGCGCGTCCCGGCGGCCCGGCACCCGGAGGCAGCGTTGAACGACACCACCAGCGACCCGTTCACACCCCGACCGGAGCACCGCTTCACCTTCGGCCTGTGGACCGTGGGCAACCGGGGTCGCGACCCGTTCGGTCACGAGACCCGACCGCCACTCGACCCCGTCACCGCGGTGCACCGGCTCGCCGAGCTGGGTGCGTACGGCGTCAACTTCCACGACGACGACCTGGTCCCACCGGGGTCCACACCGGCCGAGCGCGACCGGATCGTCCGTGCGTTCCGCGACGCGCTCGATGCGACCGGCATGCGGGTGCCGATGGCAACCACGAACCTGTTTGCGGACCCGGTGTTCGCCGACGGTGCGTTCACCGCCAACGACCCGGCGGTGCGGCGCTACGCGATGCACAAGACCATGGTCGCCATGGAGCTCGGCGCCGAACTCGGCGCGAGCACCTACGTGATGTGGGGCGGCCGCGAGGGCGTCGAGTGCGACGCCGCCAAGGACGTCGGCGCTGCGCTCGATCGGTACGCCGAGGCCGTCAACGTGTGCTGTGCCCACATCCGGGATCAGGGACTCGGGCTGCGGATCGCGCTCGAGCCCAAACCGAACGAACCCCGCGGTGACCTGTTCCTGCCGACCGTCGGCCACGCGCTGGCGTTCATCGAGTCCCTCGAGTGGCCCGAGCTCGTCGGCCTGAACCCCGAGTTCGCCCACGAGACCATGTCCGGCCTGTCGTTCCACCACGCAGTCGCGCAGGCGCTCTGGGCCGGGAAGCTGTTCCACATCGACCTGAACGCCCAGCGGATCGGCAAGTACGACCAGGACTTCCGGTTCGGCTCCGAGGGCCAGCGCGACGCGTTCTACACGGTGCGCCTGCTCGAGTCCTCGGGCTGGGACGGCATGCGCCACTTCGACGCCCACGCCTACCGCACCGAGGACGTCGACGGCGTGTGGGACTTCGCCGCCGGCTGCATGCGCAGCTACCTGATCCTGGCCGACAAGGCCCGACGGTTCGACCAGGACCCCGAGATCGCCGAGGCACTCGCCGTCGCCCGGGCCGGCGAGCTCCACGATGCACAGGTCGACTGGACGGACCCGGCGCAGGTGGCTGCAGTGCGGGCCGAGGAGTTCGACACCGCAGCGCTCAGCGGGCGGGGCCACGGTCACGAACGACTCGACCAGCTGGTCGTCGAGCTGCTCCTCGGCGTCAGGTGAGCGAACCCCTGGTCGCCGGGGTCGACTCGTCGACCCAGTCGACCAAGGTCGAGCTGCGGTCCGCAGCGGACGGCCGACTCGTCGCAGTCGGCCGTGCACCGCACCCGTCCACCACACCACCCCGGTCCGAACAGCACCCCGACGCGTGGTGGTCGGCGCTGCGCGACGCGCTGGCGCAGTGCGGTGCGGAGCGGTCGAACGTGGTCGCCGTCGCCGTCGCCGCCCAGCAGCACGGTCTCGTGTGCCTCGACGCGGACGACCGGGTGCTGCGTGCCGCCCCGCTGTGGAACGACACCTCGGGTGCCGCCGACGCCGACCGGCTGGTGGCACAGCTCGGCGCCGACACCTGGGCAGCCGCCTGCGGCAGCGTGCCCGTGGCCAGCTTCACGATCGCCAAGCTCGCCCACCTGGCCGCCACCGAGCCCGAGGTCGTCGCCGCCACCGCCCACGTCCTGCTCCCCCACGACGAACTCACCCGGCGCCTCACCGGCCGGCACACGACCGACCGAGGCGACGCCTCGGGCACCGGCTGGTGGTCGCCGGCCGACGACGCCTACCGCAGCGACCTGCTCGAGCTCGCCGCCCCGGGACTGGCCGACTCGGCGTGGCTGCCCGAGGTGCTCGGACCCGATGAGTCACCCGGGACGCTGCAGCCCGGGGCGGCCCGGGATCTGGGCCTGCCCGACGGCGTCGTCGTCGGGCCGGGAACCGGTGACAACATGGCCGCGGCGCTCGGGCTGGGGCTCCGCACCGGGGACGTGGCGCTGTCACTCGGGACGAGCGGGACCGTGTTCACCGTGAGCGACCGGCCCACCGCCGATGCGACCGGCGCCGTGGCCGGGTTCGCCGATGCCACGGGCCGGTACCTGCCGCTCGTGTGCACGCTCAACGCCACCGGCGTGACCGACACCGTGGCCCGGCTGCTCGGCGTCGACCTGCAGGCCCTCGACGCGCTGGTGCTCGCCACCGACCCGGGTTCGGGCGGGGTGACCCTGTTGCCCTACCTGGCCGGGGAGCGCACACCGGACCGGCCCGACGCCACCGGCTCCGTGACGGGACTCCGACCCGACAGCACGCCCGGCGATCTGGCCCGGGCCGCCGTCGAGGGCGTCCTGTGCGGACTGCTCGACGGGTACGACGCACTCGCCGCCCGGGTCGGTGCCGCACCTGCGGGCGACCATCTGATCGTCGGCGGCGGCGCCCGGTCACCGGCCTACCGCCAGGTGCTGGCCGACCTCACGGACCGCACCTGGCTGGCCGTGACCGGCGACGAGACCGTCGCCCGCGGCGCCGCGGTGCAGGCCGCAGCGGTGTGGCACGGCACGACGGTCGAGTCGGTCGCCGGACAGTGGGGTCGACCGGACCACCTGACCGTGACGCCGGGTCCGGCGGCACACCGTGCCGACGAGGTGCGTGCCGCCTACGCAGCACTGCGCGACCTCGCCTGAGCGCGCTCCACCCGCTCGGTGGCGCGACCTCGACCCGACGACTACCCGACGGCGCGCATGCCCAGGCCACCGACCACCAGGAGCATCACACCGAAGCTCAGGAGTCCGATCAGGCTGGCCGGGTCACGGCGGTGCTCCCCCTTCGGCGTGGTGAGGACCATCAGGCCGCACAGGGTCAGGTAGGCCCCGAACGTCAGGAACATCGCCGACTCGACCGCCAGTCCCCAGTCCAGGACCACGGCGAGCACGGCGACCACACCCCAGGACAGGTTGGCGATCCCGACCTCGATCTGGAAGTTGTTGCGCACCCCGAGGTCCCAGCCCATGCGCGCCGCGTCGGAGCGGTGGAGCAACGAGTGACGGACGAACGAGAGGATGCCACCGCCGCCCACGGCGAGCAGCGCCGCCAACGACAGCGACGCCGGGTCGTCACCGACCGTGGAGAACCCCACGACCAACCCGACCGCCCCGACGGCGTAGGTCAGGGCCATCACGATGGCGGATGGGCGGGGGCTCGCTGGCGCTGCACTGGCGGTGGTCACGACCTCACGCTAGGCCAAGACGCCGTTCGGTCCACCTGATCCACGCCCGGATCCGACTGCCGGCCGCTCCGGCTCAGGGAGCGAGGCGGCGCAGGGTCGCGTCGGCCTCGGCCACGATGCCCTCGATGATCTCGGCGACCGTCGGGGTCGAGTCGATCACCCCGGTCACCTGCCCCGTCGGCAGGATCCCCACGTCCAGGTCGCCGTCGACCACCGAGGCCTTGGTCATCATCGGTGCGTTCGCTGCGAGCGCCACCTGCGACCACGTCAGGTCCTGGTCGGAGTGCATCCGCACCCCGGAGCGCAGCAGGTCCACCGGCGACAGGCCGCTCTGCGAGGCGAACCGGAGCGCGTTGAGCGCCGCCGGCGGGAACCGCAGCGGTCCCGGGAGCCGCTCGAGCGACTCGATCACCTTGGTCCGGATCACCCGTTGCGGCGCGCCGTCGATCGCCGAGGTGACCACCGTGCCCGTCACCCCCGTCGCCAGGTAGACCGCCTTGACGTCATCCGGCACCTGGCTCTCGGCGCTGAGCAGGAACCGCGTGCCCATGGCCACCCCGTCGGCGCCGTACGCGAGCGCAGCGACGAGTCCCCGGCCGTCGTGGAACCCACCGGCCCCCAGCACCACCACGTCGGAGCCGGCGACCGCGTCGACCACCTCGCCGAGCAGCAGCGACGTCGGGACCGCACCGGTGTGACCGCCCCCCTCGCCACCCTGGGCGATCACCGCGCTGACCCCCAGGTCCACGACCTTCTCGGCGTGTCGGCGGGCGCCGACGGTCACGATGGTGACCACCCCGGCGTCACGGAGGGCCGACACCTGGTCCGGCCGCGGCGCAGCAGCGAAGCTCGCCACCGGCACGCCCCGGGCCACGATCAGGTCGATCCGTTCCCGGGCGTCCGGCGCGCTCGGCAGCAGGTTCACCCCGAACGGCCGGTCCGTGCGCTCGGACACCTTGGTGACCGCGTCGTCGAGTTCGTCGAGCGTCATCGTCGCCGAGGCCAGGATGCCCAGCCCACCGGCAGCGCTCGTCGCCGCGGTCAACCGCGCCCCGGAGACCCACCCCATCCCCGTCTGGACGATGGGGACGTCGACCCCGAACAACGCGCACGCCCGCGTCCGCAGTGCCGGGTGGTGCTCCGTCACGGATCGGGGACCTCGGCGAACCGGCTCCCGGCCGGGTCGAGCCGCTCGAGCGCCACGACCTCGTCGCCGTCGGGACCGCGGCTCGTGGGGACGTCGGGCGGGACGACGACCTCGCACCCCGTGGCCTCGACGACCTCGTCGACGGTGACGCCCGGGTGGACCGACCGGAGCGTCAGCACCGGGATCCCCTCGCCGTCCGACGACGAGAAGTCGAACACGCAGAGATTGGTGACCACCCGCCGGATCTCGTGGAACCGGGACGACGCCGGACCGAGCGCAGCCGCACGGTCGTACCCCACTCCGCACACCACGTCGACGTGCTCGACCACGACCTTCGGCGAGTGGTTCGGCACCCAGTAGCTCGTCGTGTGGTTGATGGTGTTGCCGGGCGCCCCCCGGAACCCGAGCAGCTGCGACGTCGGCCGGTGCCAGTCGCCGATCGCTGCGATGTTCTGGTTGCCGTACCGGTCGACCTGGGTCGCGCCCATCATCACGTGCCGCCGACCGTGCCACAGGAGGGAGAACATCTCGCGGTACGGGTTCCACGAGCCGACGACCCGGTGCGCCAGACGCTGCTCCTCGTCGAGTCCGACCGGAGGCACGTCGTCGATCAGCGTGTAGAAGCCGTCGGTCAGCGCCAGGTGCGGCTCGAACGTCGCCGCCGCCAGACGGCCGCCGATCAGCGGCAGGTTGCCGATCGGGTTGCACAGGCGTTCACCGTCGCCGCGGAAGGTCTCGGCGATGGCCACCGCACAGACGTCGGCGCGACGCGGCGCGCTCACCCGGCCACCTCGCCCAGCTCGGCGACCGCGCTCACCCGGCCACCTCGCCCAGCTCGGCGACCTTGGCCTGGTAGCCGGGTTCGTCGAGGTCGAGGAACTCGGCCCGGAACTCGTCCCACGCCTCGGCGGACTTGGCCGTCGCTGCGTAGCGGCGTTGGAACGTCTCGTCGCGTCCGTAGGTCGGCGGGCACTCCGTGAAGTGGGCGCCGTTCGGCGTCTCGACCACGCCGTCGACGTCGAGTCGGGAGATGCGCTGCCGGGTGATGTCGACCCCTCCCGAACGGAGCTCCTCGGTCGGGACGACCTGCTCGGTCGTCACGAACGCCCGTCGTGCCGCCCTGACGAACAGGTCGTCCATGAACGGGTCCTCACCCAACCACACGGCGTTGCCGGAGCGGTCCGCCCGGTGCTGGTGCACCAGCGCAACGTCGAGTTCGAGCGCAGGGACGGCGATCAGCTCCTCGTGCTCCCCCGTCGTCGGGTCCGGGTACGGCGACCGGACGGTCGCGATGTGCTCCATGAGACGTGGGATGTCGGAGCCCAGTCCTGCTCGGGTCGGCAGGAACGGCACCCGCCACGCCGCAGCCTGGAGACCGAGCAGGAACATGCCCTCGTCGAGCTCGGTGGCCGTGATCGACCCGGACTGCCGTGCGGCCCGGTAGTGCGGCTCGAGCGGGATCGAGTCCAACGACACGAACCCCGACACGACGTGCGAGGCCTGACCGGAGCGGCACAGGAGCCCGACGTCGGGTCCGCCGTAGGCGACGATCGTCAGGTCGCGCAGGTCCGAACGGAGGATCGCCCGGACCAGTGCCATCGGCTTGCGACGGCTCCCCCACCCACCGATCCCGACGACCATCCCGGGACGCAGCTCGGCCACGACGTCCTCGACGGTGGTGCGCTTGTCGGGTCCGCTCACGTCGTTCCTCTGGTCTGACGCTGTGTCGGGCCACAACCTAGACGGGGCCCCTCGGGCCTCCCAACCGGACGGTCCACTACGGTGCGGAACCATGCACACCACCTCCCCCACCCACCGTCGGGTCCTCGTCGCCACTCTCGTCGCGCTCACGGTCGCCGCCGGCCTGATCGCTGCTGCCTGCAGCGGTGACGACGAGGCGGCACCGACCTCCACGACCGAGGGAACTGAGACCACTGTGGCGGAGAACCCTGGCGAGTCGATCCCGGAGGACACGATCCCGCTGTCGACCGTGCCCGACGACGAGTTCGCCGACGTGGTCGACGGCCTCAACGCCCAGTTCGACTCTGCAGCTGACTCGTGCGGTCTCCTGTCGGTGATCTTCAACGCCGGATCACTGCCCACCCCGGCGAACCCCGAGCAGACCAAGGGGGCGACCGAGCTGCTGGCCGGAGTGCTGCGGCGCCTCGCGGAGAGCCCGCCACCCGGTCAGGAGGCGAGCGGACCGGTGCTGGCGGCCGCCGCCGACAACCTGGTCGCCGAGGGTGAGGCGTCCAACTGGGATCCGCAGACGATCGTCAACAGCGCTGCGATCACCGACGAGGTCCAGACCGCACTCGGCTCGTACGCCACGGCGTGCCCGGAGCTGAGCGCCGGCGGTGGCGCGCCGGCGACCCAGCCGGAAGGCTGACCCCACCTGATTCGTCACCGGACGGAGCACGTCCGGCTGAGACCGGACCTCAACCGGACGGGGGCTGGCGGCCCTCCACGAACGCATCACGCGCCTCGTCACCGGCCCCGGCCAGGTTGAGCTCGAAGGTGAACCCCTGCTCGAACCGGTAGCTGCGGTTGACGTCGACCGGGTCGATGCCGTTCAGCGACTCCTTCGCCCGACGGATGACGTAGGGGCTCTTGGAGCAGATCATCCCGGCGATCTCGAACGCTGCGTCACGCAGCTCCTCCAGCGGGACCACTCGGCTGACCGACCCCCACGCGTGCAGCTGCGAGGCGTCGATCGGTTCGGCCGTGTACACCATCTGTCGCATGGCGTGCTGGGGGACCAGGCGGGCCAGGTGGGTGGCAGCGCCGAGCGCCCCCTGGTTGACCTCGGGCAGCCCGAACCGGGTGCCCGCTGCGGCGACGATCACGTCGCTGTTGCCCACCAGGCCGATCCCGCCGCCCAGGCAGTAGCCGTGCACGGCGCTGATGACCGGCACCTCGCACTCGTAGACCGCCTTGAACGCGGCGTAACACCCCCGGTTGGCCCCGATCAGCGCGTCGAAGCCCTCGGTGGCCTGCATCTCCTTGATGTCGACCCCGGCGTTGAAGCCACGCCCCTCGGCCCGGAGCACGACCGTGCCCACCTCGGGGTCGCGACCTGCGGCGGTGACCAGCTCCGCGAGCTCGAACCACCCCGCCACCGTGAGGGCGTTGACCGGAGGATGGTCGACGACGATCTCCGTGATCCGACCGGACGTGCTGACCGTGGTTCCCATGCGTGCTCCCTCGATCCCCGCGCACCCCGCGGGCGGCGTCAGGACCGTACCGGCTCCCCGGCCAGGTCGGCGAGACGTCCGAGCAGCAGCGGGTCGCGGAAGTAGGCGCTGTGCCCGGTGGCGGCCGTGGGGAGTCGCTCGGCCACGGCGAGCGGGTCCGGGCCGTACAGCGGACCGGCGAGGAGCGGCACCACACCGATCGGATCGTCGGACGCCCGGACGGCGAACACACGCACGTCGGGGCGACCCACCACCCGCCCGGCGTCCGGGAGACCGATCCCGGGGGCACCGACGAGCACCGCGACGTCGGCCCGGGCGCCGGCGGCCACCGCCCGACCGGCCACCACCCCGCCGTAGCTGTGACCAACCAGCACCACGCGGGCGACCGGCGGCACCCGGTCGGGTCGCCGCAGGTGCGCCAGGTCTGCCACGAGTCGCTCGGCACCCCGGTCGGCGGGGCGCGGGCTGATGGCGCCGGCCACGGTGTCGGGCGGGTCGTACCCGAGCCAGGCGACCACCGCGAGCGAGGTCGCCGCAGGTGCGATCGCGGCGTGCAGCCGTTCGGCGTCCGCGGCGAGCGCACCCAGGTCGCCGCCGTCGGTGCCCACGCCCGGGATGAGCACGACCAGCGTCTCGGCGTCGGCCGGCCCCACCCGGTGGACGAAGCGACCGTCGCCCGCCGGGTCCGCCCACACCGTCGAGGCGACCGGTGCTGCGGCGGAGGCCGCCCGCTGTTGGCGGGCCTGCACCACCAGGTCGGTCGCGATCGACTCGAGCAACGCAGCGGCCCGCGATGCCGGCAGGACGACCAGACGCTCGTGGTCGGCGGCGAAGCGCACGGCGTCCGGCCCCGTCCACGACACATCCAGCCGGAGTGGACGGTGCCGGGCACGGAGTCGGTCGGCGAGCAGCCGGTGGGCCCGGGCCAGGTCGTCGAGCGCATCCGGATCGGCACCGAGCAGCACCCGGGCGACCGTACGGCCGCCCGCACGGCGTGTCAGCGGGGCGGACGGCCCGGTAGGGTCGCCAGCCGTGACCGACCACGACGTGCTCGACCACACCGGACAGGTCCTCGTGGTGACGGGCGGGACCAAGGGGATCGGGCGGGTACTGGTCCAGCGGTTCCTCGACTGGGGTGCCGAGGTGGTCACCTGCGGTCGCACCGAACCCGAGGAGCTACCGTCGTCACAGGGGCGGACGGCGTCGTTCGTCGCCGCCGACGTCCGCGATCCGGAGCAGGCCGCAGCCGTGGTCGACGCCGCCGTCGAGCAGCACGGCCGCCTCGACGCCGTGGTCAACAACGCAGGTGGCGCACCCGCCGCCGACGCAGCGACGGCCTCGCCGCGGTTCAGCGAGTCGATCATCCGCCTGAACCTGCTCGCACCGCTGCACGTGGCGCAACGGGCGCACCACCACTTCCTCGCCGGCGCCGCCGGACCGGACGGTGGCGTGGTCGTGAACATCGCGTCGGTGTCGGCCACCCGGCCGTCACCGGGCACCGCCGCCTACGGCGCCGCCAAGGCCGGGCTCGTCAACCTGACGCAGTCGCTCGCCGTCGAGTGGGCGCCCACGACCAGGGTGGTGGCCGTCATCGCCGGCCTCATCGCCACCGAGCAGGCCGAACTGCACTACGGCGACGCCGAGGCGCAGGCCCGGGTGGCGGCGACGATCCCCGCCGGTCGGCTCGGGACCCCTGAGGACCTGGCGCAGGCGTGCCGCTGGCTCACCTCACCGCTGGCGTCGTACGTCAGCGGTTCGGCGTTGTGGGTCCACGGAGCGGGTGAACGCCCGGCGTTCCTCGGCGCCGTCGAGGACCCGTCCGGCTAGGACAGCCCGAGCGCGGCCGCCAGGTCGCGCCACTCGGTCCGGGGCAGGTACAGCTGGTCCGCACCGAGCACCTGCACGCACACGTGGTCGGCGCCGGCGTCGAGGTGGGCCTGGATGCGCGCCAACGCGTCGTCCATGGTCCCCCACGCCACGATCGCGTCGACCACCCGGTCCGACCCACCGTCGGCGAGCTCCTCCTCGGTGAATCCGAGCCGGATCAGGTTGTTGGCGTAGTTGGGGAGCCCCAGGTAGATGGCCATGTTCGCCCGGGCAGTGGCGCGGGCCGAGACCGGATCGGTGTCGAGCACGACCATCTGCTCCACCGCCAGCAGCGGCTCGGGCCCCATCGTCTCCCGGGCGATGGCCGTGTGCTCCGGTGGCACGAAGTACGGATGGGCACCGGCGGTGCGTTCGGCGGCGAGCCGCAGCATCTTCGGACCGAGCGCCGCGAGCACCATCTGCGCCGGAGGGTCGCCGACCGGGGCGAAGAACAGCGACTCGTCCATCCGGTCGAGGTACTCGACCATCCCGGTGTACGGCTTGGTCCACTCGACCTTGCGGATCCCGGCGACCAGGTGGGCGTGGCTGACACCGAGACCCAACAGGAACCGTCCGGGGTACGCCTCGTTCAGGGTCTGCATCCCGGCGTTGCACGTCAGCGGGTCACGGCCGTAGCGGTTCACGATCCCGGTGGCCACGACGAGCGACTCCGTCGCGTCGAGCAGGAACGACGAGTGGACGAACGGCTCCCGGAAGATGGTCTCGGGGATCCACACCGCACCGAAACCGAGTTCCTCGATCTCGGCGGCGCACTCCCTGGCGAGCGACGACGGCTGGGCGTCGAGCGCCCCCGTCCAGATGCCGTAGGTGCCGATGTCGACGTGGGGGTTCTGCATCAGCGAACCCTACGACGCCCCGGCCCTCAGCGCTCCGCCCCGGCGCCCGGGTCGAGGTAGAGGAAGCCGAACGCCTCGTCCCGGACGTCGAGGCCGGCCGCACGCAGCGCCGGACTCCAGTCACCGTCGACCCCCGGCTGGGACTCCTCCATGCCGTGGTCGGCGCACAGGAACACCGCGGTCCGCTCGAGCACGCCTCGGCGCTCGAGCGCACCGAGGACCTCACCGATGCGCCCGTCGGTGTCGCGCACCGACGCCCGGGCGATCTCGGAGTGCGGCCCACCCTCGTGGAACGCCGAGTCCGTGAGCGAGCAGTTGATCCACATGAACCGCGGCAGCGGGTAGTCGGTGTCGAGGTACCGGCCCTCGATGATGCCGACCGCCTGGGTGACACCGTGGTGGTCGACCTGGGTGAAGAGGGCGTAGTCCTTGACGGGTCGGACGAACATCTCGGTGGCGTGCGGCAGCCCCTCGGCCGACTTCGGGAACGGGACCCTGACACCCCGGCGCATGAGGTCGAACGTCGAGTAGACGGCGCCCGGATCGGCCGGTTCGTTGATCGAGACCGTGAACGCGTCGGGCTCGGCCCGACGGATCGCCGCGTGGATGCTGTCGGTCCCGGGAGCGAGCGGGTCCATGGCGCTGACCCAGGTCGCCGGCGAGTTGGTCACGACCTGCTGTTGCAGCGAACGGTCCCACCAGGCGTTGTGGAGGATCCCGTGGTGCCCCGGGTGCCTGCCCGTGAGCACCGTCGTGTGGTTCGGGAGGGTGACCGTGGGCAACGACGACACGATGCCGTTGCGCAGCGTCGACCCCTCGGCCATGAGCCGGGCGACGTTGGGCGCCTCGCCCGAGGCCGCCATCTCGTAGAGCACGTTCGGGTTGCAGCCGTCGAGCAGGAAACCGACCACAAGGTCCGGTCGCTCCGTCGGGTCGAGCAGGTCGACCAGCACGTCACCGTCCTGGGCCCGCAGGTGCGCGTCGGGCCGGTGACGCCCGTCCAGCCCGGTGCCGCCGATCGGGTCGAGGCCGAGCAGGGCCAGGACGGTCGGTGCGATGTCGACGAGCTGTGCGGGGACGTCGGTCATGCCGAGCCGGGCGGCACCGGGACCGGAGATGATGAACGGTGCCCGGCACTGCACGCTGGCCAGCGAGCCGTGCTCGCCGATGTGCCCGCCGAGCGACGCCCAGTGGTGCGCCGAGGTGTGGACGACGCACAGGTCGGGTGCGGCCGGGTGGTCGAACAGCTGGGCCACCTGCTCGTAGGCGAACGGGTAGGCGTTGGCGGTGCGGTGCGGGAACCGGTTGGCGAGCTCCTCGGCGAGCGGTGCGAACCGGTCCCGGGCCTGGTCGCCGAGCGGGTTCCGACCACGGACCTCGAGCTCGTGGAACTCCCAGTCGTGGGACGGACCATCGGTGACACGCCGCTCGAAACGGACCGATCCGTCGGGTGCGTGGGCCTCGTAGGCGCCGTCGCGTTCGAGCAGGACCATCTCGACGATCGGATCGAGCGCCGAGTCGCACAGCACCGACAGCGCGGTGTCGACGGAGTCCGGCTCGACGGTCGGGGACGCCACGGGCGGAGGCTACCGCTGCGGAACGGGGTCCGGAAGCGCCGTCCGGTAGGGTTCGGCCGATCTGACAGGTCGTCAGGTCGCACCTCGTGGGAGTCGGCCCAATGCCAGAGCGACGTCCGATCGTCGAGGGGTGGTTCACCACCCCCACCGACGACACGCCACCCGCCCTGATCGGCACGCGCTGCACCGGGAGCGGCACCTACTTCTTCCCGCCCGAGCGGGTGGCCTCCCGGGCCCCGGGGTTCCACGACAGTGCGCTCGAGGAGGTGGAGCTGTCCCGCACCGGGCGGCTGTGGTCCTACACCGACGCCCAGTACCAGCCGCCCGAGCCGTACGTCCCCGTGACCGACCCCCACGAGCCGTTCTGCATCGCCGCGGTCGAGCTCACCGAGGAGCGGATCGTCGTCATGGGCCAGGTCGTCGCCGGAGTGGGCGTGGACGACCTGCGGATCGGCATGGAGATGGAGCTCGTCGTCGACACGCTCGACACCACCACCGGTGACGACGGCGAGGTCGTCGAGCACCTGGTGTGGAAGTGGCGTCCGGTCGACCAGGGAGGTGCGTCGTGACCGTCGAACCCGTCGCCGTCCTCGGGGTGGGCATGCACCCGTGGGGCAAGTGGGGCCGCAACTTCGTGGAGTACGGAGTCGCAGCGGCCCGAGACGCACTCGCTGACGCCGGGGTCGACTGGCGCGACGTCGGGTTCGTCGCCGGTGCCGACACCGTGCGCAACGGCTACCCCGGCTACGTCGCCGGCGCCACGTTCGCCCAGGCGCTCGGCTGGACCGGCGTGCCCGTCACGAGCGCGTACGGGGCGTGTGCCTCGGGGGCGATGGCACTCGAGGCGGCCCGGCAGCGGATCCTCTCCGGCATGTGCGACGTCGCCCTGGTCGTCGGCGCCGACACCACCCCGAAGGGGTTCCTGAAGCCCAACGCCGGGGAGCGCACGGACGATCCGGACTGGTTGCGCTTCCGACTGCTCGGCGCCACCAACCCGACGTACTTCGCGCTCTACGCCCGACGTCGGGTCGACCTGTACGGAGCGACGCCCGAGGACTTCGCGCTCGTGAAGGTGAAGAACTCGCGTCACGGTGCCCTGAACCCCTACGCGCGGTTCACCAAGGAGGTCGGCGTCGACGACGTGCTCGCCTCACCGCTCGTGGCGAGTCCGCTGCGGCTCCTCGACATCTGCGCGACGTCGGACGGCGGCGCTGCGGTGGTGCTCAGCTCGATGGACTACGCCCGGCGCCACGCCGGTGGTGACGAGCCGGTCAAGGTGGCGGCGATCAGCACCGTCACCCCGACGTTCCCGAACACCGTGATCGAGATGCCGAACTTCGCCACCGACTCCGCTGCGGGGCTGCCCGTCCCGGAGCGGACCTTCAAGCAGGCCATCGGGGACGCCGCCTACGCCCAGGCCGGCCTCGGTCCCGACGACGTCGACGTGGCCGAGGTGTACGACCTGTCGACCGCGCTGGAGCTCGACTGGTACGAGGACCTGGGGTTCTGCCCCCCGGGCGAGGCCGAGGGCATGGTGCGCGACGGCGTCACGACGCTCGGCGGCGCACTCCCCGTGAACCCCTCGGGCGGACTCGCGTGCTTCGGGGAGGCCGTCCCCGCCCAGGCGCTCGCCCAGGTGTGCGAACTCACCTGGCAGCTGCGCGGGACCGCCGGCGACCGTCAGGTCGAACGACCCCGCGTCGGCATCACCGCCAACCAGGGGCTGTTCGGACACGGGTCGAGCGTCATCGTCACCCGCTGAGGCCGCCGGCCGAGCGCCACCGGACCAGCAGCACCGTCGGCAGCGCCGCAGCGCTGAGTGCGAGCAGCCCGATGCCGACCGGCAGGCCGAACCACCCGGCGACCAGTCCGATGAGTCCCGGGCCGATCACGAGCCCGACGTAGCCGACGGAACTGAGCGCACCGACCAGCGCCCCCGGACGCGGACGTCCCCGTCCGACCTCCGACATGAGCAGCGGCCACGACACCGAGATCCCGCCGGCGGCGAGCACCAGCCCGGCGGCGGCGAGCACCAGGACCGGGACGAGGGCGAGCAGGAGCAGGCCGACCGCTGCGCACGACGTCCCGACGACCAGCACGATGCGGGCACCCCGCAGGGTCGCGACCCGACCGACCGACAGTCGGACCGCACAGGCGATCGCGAACCCGAGCAGCGAACTGGTGGCACCCACCAGCACACCCGCGTCGACCTGCTCGCGGAGTTGCAGCACCCCCCAGGTCGTGACGCCACCCTCGACGAGCGATCCGAGGGCGAAGGCCACCGCCACCGACAGCATCCGCTCACGACGCAGGATCCTGATGCCCTCGGCGAACCCGACGTGCTCGCCGGGGTGGCCGGCGGGGAGCTGTCGACCGCGGACGACGAGCGCCAGCACCACGGCGGCGACGGCGGTCGCGACCCAGGCCAGCCGCCACGACCACGCCCCGAGCGCGAACAGCAGGACCCCGGCCAGGGCCGCGCCGATCGCACCGCCACCGTTGTAGGTGGCGTGGACCCGGGCCAGACGACCGGGCTGGTCCGCCAGCGCAGCGGTGGCGGCGACGTTGGCCACCACGTCCACCGGCCCGAGCGCCGTGAACGCCAGGACCACGGCGAGGAACAACCCGACCGGTGCCGGCGCCACCGATCCGGCACCGACCACCACGGCGAAGGCGGTCAGGGCGAGCGCCATGGCGCGGGAGGTCCCCAGTCGCTCGGCCAGGACCCCACCCCAGGCGTTCACGACGGCCGCCAGTCCCAGCGCGACCGTCAGGGCGACGCCGAGCAGGCCCGGACCACCACCCAGGACCCGCTCCACCTCGGGGATGCTGACCGCCCAGCTCCCCACGAACAGGCCGATCAGCACGAACGCCCCGACCACCGGGCGGAGCTCCGGGCGGGGTCGGTCGGTGGGGAGCGCCGGAGCGGCCGCCGGATCCGTCACGCCACACTCTGCAACACGTGACGGTCCTCCACCACCACCGGGCCGGCCGCAGGGCTGCGCCACCGGTCACACCCCACCGGTCGGTAGTGTCTCCTCACGGTGCCGCCGCCCTCGTCCCCCGCCCCCCGGGACCTCTCCCGCCGGAACGACCACCGGGTCGACCTGCCCGTCGACGCCCCGGTCGAGGTGCTCGTCGAGGTGACCGACACCGTCTCGCTCCCGTACACCACAGGTCTCCAGCGGGTGACCCGTGAGCTGCTCGCCCGGCTGCCCCGGCAGGGGTCACCGGCGTTCCGACCGGTCCGGTGGTCCACGGCGTGCGACGGCTACCGCGACCTCACCGGCGAGGAGGCCCGGGTGCTCGCCGATCCGCCGGAACGGCTGCCCCAGACCACCCGGCTCGCCGCCCGGCTCCCCGGACCAGCCGCCACGGCGGCCCGCCGCGTACTCGCCTCCACACCGGTCCGGTCGGCCCGATCCGCCGTCGCCCGCAACCGTGAGCGTCGCGTCGAGGCGGACCGCCACCACCTGTGCCTCCCCGATCCCGACCCGACGCGCACCACCGTGCTGCTCGACCTCGAGGCAGCGTGGAACGACCCGGTGCCCCGCACCGAGCTGCTCCCACGGGAGCGGGCGCGGGGCGTCAGGACCGCCGCCCTCGTCGCCGACGTGCTCCCCGTGCTCCACCCCGAGTGGTTCGACCCGCAACTGCTCGTGGACTTCGGTGCCTTCCTCGACGGCCACCTGGCCAACAGCGAGTTGTTCCTGTGCATCTCGGAGCGCACCGAGGCGGACCTCGTCCGCGTCGCTGCGGACCGGGGGGTGACGGACCTGCGCACCCGGGTCGTCCCGCTCGGCGCCGACCTGTCGCCCCCCAACCCCACAGCCGCGGACGACCGACCGCAGCGTTTCGAGCGGGTCCCCGAGCGGTTCCTGCTGCAGGTCGGGACGCTCGAGCCCCGCAAGAACCAGGCGCTCGCACTCGACGTGCTCGACGGGATCGGGGCGAACCACCCCGAGGTCGCGCTCGTGCTGGTGGGCAAGCGCGGCTGGCACGTGGACCACCTGATCCGACGGGTCGAGCGGCACCCAGCGCTCGGCCGCCGCCTCTTCTGGTTCGAGGAGGTCGACGATGGCGCCCTGTCGTGGCTGTACCGGCAGGCGACCATCTGCCTGACGCCGGCGATCTACGAGGGCCTGGGTGTGCCGGTCATGGAGGCGCTCCACGCCGGGACCCCGGTCGTGTGCTCCACCGGGGGCGCGCTCGGCGAGGCCGGCGGTGCCGCCGCCGAGTACGTGGACCCGCACGACACCAGGGGCTGGGTCCGGGTGGTCACGTCGTGGCTCGACGACCCGCAACTGCTCGATCAGGCCCGACGCCGGGCCGCTGCGTGGCGGGCACCGACCTGGGACGACGCCGCGACCGCAGTGTGCGACGCCGTCGAGGAGGTGTTCGGCCGGTGACCGGGACCGCGGAACGGGCTGCCGAGCCCGCCGAGAACGACGCCGACGACAGCGCCACGCAGCAGCCGCCCGTCGACGATCCACGGGCACCGTGGTGGGTCCTGGCCGGGGTGACGGCCGCCGTCGCCGCAGGGGTGGTCGCGAGGTTCATCCCCCGCGGCGAGCTGTGGCTGGACGAGGCGCTCAGCGCCAACATCGCCGAGCTGGGACCGAGCGGCGCGATGGACGCGCTCCGCCGCGACGGCCACCCGCCCCTGTACTACTGGCTCCTCGACCTGTGGTCGTCGCTCGTCGGCGACTCGGCGTGGGCACTCCGGTCGCTGTCGGCCATCGTGGGCGTCGTCACGCTCCCGATGATGTGGCTGGCGGGACGTCGACTGGTCCTCCGGCAGGACCCGACCGGAACACTCCGGGCCCGACAGACGGCCACCGCTGCGCTCGTCATCACTGCCCTGCTCCCGTTCACCGTGCGGTACTCGAGCGAGACGCGGATGTACGCCCTCGTCGTGTTGCTCGTCGTCGTCGGCTACCTGCTCGTCGACGCCCACCTGCGTCGGCCCCGGTGGTGGACGCTGCTCGGACTCGCGGTCACGGGATCCGCCCTCCTGTGGAGCCACTACTGGGCCCTGTGGCTCCTCGGGGCGGTCGGGATCGGTGCGCTCGTGATCGCCCGGCGAGCGCACCGGGACGGTGAACGCTCGCTGCGGACCGCAGCGTTCGGCATCGCCGGCGCGCTGGTGGTCGCCGGGTTGACGTTCCTGCCGTGGATCCCGACGCTGCTCTACCAGGGCGCCAACACCGGCACGCCGTGGGGCGACCCGGTGCGCCCGGCGACGTTCGCGGTGCTCGGCATGATCTACCTGGCTGGTGGGGCCGTCGCCGAGCCCCAGCTGGCGGCGTACCTCTTCGCCGGGTTGCTCGTCCTCGGGGTCGTGGGCACCACCAACCGGCGGGGTCGGGTCGAGCTCGGGTGGCGGATCGCCCCCAACGCGCAGCCCGAGGCGCTCCTCGTCGTGCTCACGATGGCGCTCGCCTGGGTGGCGGCGTTCGCGTCACGCTCCGCGTTCGCAGCCCGGTACCTCGCGGTCCTGGTGCCGCTCATCATCCTGGTCGCCGCCCTGGGACTGTCGGCGATCCGCGTCGACCGGTGGCGCAGGATCGTCGCGGTGGTCCTGCTCGCAGGATTCGCCGTCGGCATCGTCGCCGAGATCGACCGGGGTCGAACGCAGTCCGGTGCAATCGCGGACGCCGTCGTGGCCGCAGCGGCCGAGTCGGACACGCCACCCCTGCTCGTCGTGTGCCCCGACCAGAACGGCCCGTCGATCGAACGGGCGCTGCGGGCCCGCGGCGCCGCGTCCGCCGTCAAGATCGTGACCTACCCGGCGCTCGGCGACCCCCGGTTCGTCGACTGGGTCGACTACGCCGCCCGGAACGCCGCTGCGGACCCGGCTGCCATCGCCGGCCGGGCGCTCGACCTGGCAGCCGGCCGGACCATCCTCTACGCCTACACCGGCAACTACCGAACCCTGGAGGGGCAGTGCGAGGCGCTGCTGCAGGCCCTGGCCACGGCTCGCGGCGCGCCGGCCGTCCTGGTCCCACCGGAGGAACGCAACGAGGACGAACCGGCGATCGAGCTCCTGCGGTTCGCTCCCGCGTGAGCGCCGTCGGCCGGTGGGCCACCTCCCCGCTGGCGCTGGTGCTGGTCGTGCTCGCCGTCTACGCCGTCGTGGTCGTCGACTCGACCGACAACGACCCGTCGCTCGCCCCGTTCACGGCGTCGAGTCTGGTGCGTGATGGCGACACCGACCTGCGCGACCTCCCACCCGAGGTCCTCGTGGACCGACCGATCGTGGTGGCCGGCTCCCCGGCCGGGAACGTCTTCACCTCGACTGCAGCGGTGCAGGCGGCACTCGACCGTGCCGGCCCGAACGCCGCCGTGCGGGACTACTTCCCCGTCGTCCCGGCGTTGCTCGCCGTTCCCACCGTCGTCCTCGCCGACACGTTCGGGCCGATCCTCGGACAGGGGGATGCGCGGCAGCTGCTGCTCGAGGATCGGTTCGGACTCCTCCACACGCTCACGGCGTCCATCGTGGTCGCGCTCGCGGTGCTCGTCGCCCGGTCGATCACCCTCCGGCTCGTCAGCGGCCCCGATGCGCGGCGCCGGTGGATCGCCACGATCACCGCCCTGGTGCTGGCGTTCGGCACGACGGCGTGGTCGGTGGCGAGCCGGGCGCTGTGGCAGCACGGCCCCTCCCTGCTCCTGCTGTTGGTCGCGCTCTGGCTGATCCTGATGCTCCGGGACGACACCACCACCCCGGCGGCGACCCGCCGGGGGGTCCGGGTGGCCGCTGCGCTCGGCGCGGTCCTCGCCGCCGCTGTGGTGACACGCCCCACCAACGCCGTCCCGACGCTCGCGCTGGTGGCGTGGGTGGCGTGGTGTCGCAGGGACCGACTCGCACCCGTGCTGCTCGGCGGGCTCGCGGTCACGGTCCTCGCCGGGGTGGTCGCCGCTGCACTGGGACTCGGTGTGCCACCGCCCTACTACTCGGCGTCGAGGATCACCCTGGGAGCCGACACGTTGGGCGCCATCGCCGCCAACCTGGTCTCGCCATCGCGCGGCCTGCTCGTGAGCACACCGATCGCACTGCTCGCCCTGCCCGGGGCGTGGCTCTGGTGGCGGCGACCGGAGGACCGGCCACTCGTCGTCGCCCTCACGGTCTGGGTGGTGGGAACCGTGCTCGCGGTGTCGGCCTTCACCCAGTGGTGGGCCGGCCACACCTTCGCAGCCCGGTTCACGACCGAGACCCTCCCGGCGTTGCTCCTGCTCGCCGTGCCCGCCGTCGACGCCGTGGCCCCGGGGCGGACCGACGCCGTGGCCCCGGTCGGCCCCGCCGAGGTCCCGGGGTGGATGCGATCCCGGGTGGCACTGGGGGTGGTGGCCGTGCTCGCCGTCTGGTCGGTCGGGTTCCACGCCACCGGCGCGTGGTCCCGGCAGACGTCCTGCTGGAACGAGGGCCCGGTCGACGTCGACGACGACCCGGGCCGCGTGTGGTCGGTCACGGACAGCCAGGTCGGTCGGGCGGCCGGCGCCCTGGTCACCCACGGACCCCGCCGGGCGGTGGCCGGACCGTGCTGAGCACCGAACAGCCGCTCGGTCCGACCACCTGGACCGACCGCCGGATCCTCGTCCCGGCGCTGGTGGGCTGGGTGTGGGCACGCATCTGCGTCGGGGTCGGGTTCGTCGTGGCCAACCGGCTCACCCCCGACCCCGCCCTGTCCGCTCGCGAGGACTTCCCCCTGCCCAGCGGTCTGCTGTCGTGGGACGGGTTCTTCTACGAGCGGATCGCCGTGGCCGGCTACGGCGGCACCCCGGCCGACGGCGTCCGGTTCTTCCCCGGCTACCCGTTCCTCGCCCGGCTGCTCAGTCCGGTGTTCGGTGGGCACGCCGACGTGGCGCTGGTCGTACTGGCCAACGTCGCGGCGCTCGTCGGCGCGGTCGTCCTGGCGCGCCTCGCACTCGAGGTGCTCGGGAGACGCGATCCCGGGGTCGGGGGCGCAGCACGTTCCGAGGACCGCACGACCGGAGCGTCGACCGACACCCCTACGACCCACACCCCCACGACCGACACCCCCACGACCGGGGCCGACATCGACACCGACGCGGCCGGGGCCGAGCAGGTGGCCGGGCGCGCGGCCTGGATCGTCGCCGTCGTGCCCGCTGCGATCGTGTTCGTCTGGGCCTACTCGGAGGGACTGGCGCTGGTCCTGACCGCAGCGACGCTGCTCGCCCTGCACCGCCGGGCGTTCGCCTGGGCGGGTGCGTTCGCCGCCGCAGCGTGCCTGATCCGGCCGACCGGACTGCTGCTGCTCGCACCGATCGTGATCGAGGTCGTCCGGCGTCGACCCCGGCCGCTCCCCGCCGTCGCCGCCGTCACGGGCCCGCTCCTCGGACTGTTCGCCGCGCTCGCCGTGATCGAACGGACCACGGGGTCGTGGACCTCGGCCTTCGACGCCCAGCAGCCGATCCGCGGGGAGTTCCGCTTCCCGCTGATCCGGGCGGCCGAGGCGCTCTGGGGTCTGCGCTTCAACACCGACACCGAGCTCGTGCCGTACGTGGTGCTGTGGTTCGTCCTGCTGGGCGTGTCCGTCTGGAGGCGTCAGCCGATCAGCTGGATCGTGTTCAGCGCGCTGACGCTGCTCGTGGCGTGCTCGTCGCAGACCATCGACTCGATCGGCCGCTACGGGCTGCTCGCGGTGCCGCTGGTCGTGGCGCTCGCCCAGTGGGCGGACCGCAACTGGCGCACGGCGCTGGTGGGTGCGGCCGGGTCGGTCGGACTCGTGCTCACCACGGTCCAGGCGCTCCAGGGCCGCATCGTCCCCTGAACCCCCCCTCATCTCGCCCACCCCCCACCTCGCCCACCGCCCACCGCCCACCGCCCAGGACCCCCACCGAAATCACCGAAATCACCGAAATCACCGAACTTGTACGCCCTGTTGCGCTCAGCGCAACGGGCGGTTCAAGTTCGCGGGGTTCGGGGGGGTTCGCGGGGTTCGCGGGGTTCGCCGGGTTCGGGGCGACGGGCTCAGGGGGTTCGGCCGGCCGTGGTCGGGGCGTCGAGGGCGGCGCGGAAGAACTCCTCGTCCTCGAACAGCCCGACGTCACGCAGGAAGATCCGGCCGTAGCGCTCGAAGTAGACGAGCTGCTTGGACAGCAGGAAGATGCTGCGTTCGAAGTCCGAGTCGTACACGCCGTGCGCCGCGGCAGCGGCGCGGATCCGGCGCTGGTCCCGGAAGCGTCGGTACACCGCCCGCGCCGACAACTGCTCGGCCTCGGCACCGCGGATCTCGGCGACCTTCGCCTGCGGCGCCGTCAGCAGGTCGGCCAGGCTGACCTGACCGAACGGCTGGGTGAGCACGGGCTCGATCGCCATCCGCATGAACGCCTCGACCTGGGCGTGGTCCATCCCGAGGTCCTGTTCGAGCACCGGCCCGTACATCCGCTGGGCGTGCCGGGCGATGTCGGGCCAGGCACCGTCGTCGCCGAGCGCCGCCTCGATGAGCAGCCGGAAGAACTGGTGGGTCTCCGGGTCGAGCCGACCCACGATCCCCCAGTCGATGACCCCGACCCGACCGTCGGGCAGGAGCAGGAGGTTCCCGGCGTGCACGTCGCCGTGGAACGTCCCCCATCGGATCGCCGTCAGGAGGAACCCCTTGATGACCTCCTGGACGACCGGCGCCGGGTCGTAGCCGTAGCGCGAGACGGTGGTCAGGTCGTCCACGGGCACACCGTCGAAGAACTCCATGGTCAGCACCCGGCGACCCGACAGTTCGGTGAACACCTCAGGGATCGTGATCCGCTGCAGATTCACCTGCTGGAGCAGCCAGCGGTAGTGGGTCATGGCCCTGGCCTCGTTGCGCAGGTCGAGCTCCTCACCGATCTGCACACGGAACCCCTGGAACATCGCGAGCAGCTGGCCCGCGACGTACTCGCCGGTCTGCTTGGCGATCAGCTCCAGCAGGGGCTGGAACAGGTCGAGGTCGACCGCCACCTGCTCCTCGATGCGCGGCCGGAGCACCTTGACCGCCACCCGGCGGCCGTCCCTCGTGGTCGCCTTGTGCACCACCGAGATCGACGCCCGGCCGATGGGTGTCTCGGAGAAGCTCCAGAACGCCTCGTCGAGCGGCATCCCCAGGTCGCGCTCGACGATCCGTCGGACCTCGTCGAACGGGACCGGGGCACCGGTGTCGAGGCACGACCGGAACTCGTCGGCGACGGCGTCGCCGAACATCCCCGGTGACGAGCCGATGAGCTGGCCGAACTTCATGAAGGTGGCGCCGAGCTCCTCGAAGGTCCGCCGGAGCGGCCGCGCCCACGCATCCGGGGCGATCCGTCGGTGCACGGCACTCCGGGCGACCAACGGGGCGAAGTGCCGGGAGCTCACCAACCCGATCCGGCGCGCCCTGCGGACCAGCTCCGAACGTGGGGACCGGGGGAGCTCCAGGGGGAACACCCGCGGGACGGTCTGCAACCGGGCCTCGAGCTCCTCGTCGGTCACGTCGATCTCGCTCACCGCCCCCATCTTCGCCCAGCACCCGGGGCCAGGGCCACCGCTCAGCAGCTGCGCAGCCAGCGGCGACCCAGGTCGAGCCGCCGTTCGAGCTGCTCCACCGTCGCCTGGGACACCTGTCGGACCGAGGCGAGGCGGTTCAGCTCGGCGTTCACCGCCGGGTGGGACCATCCGGTGGCGTGCACCAGCTCCCTGGCCAGGTCGGCGTTGCGCTCCCGCAGCACCAACCGGCGACGACGGGGATCGGCGGACCCGGCGTCCGCGGGCTCGTCCCAGGAGCCGACCACCCCACCCCCGGGAAGCGGCGGGGGCTCGAGCACGACGTCCACCCCGGCAGGATCCGACAGCTCGAGCGCGTCACCGGCCGGGCCGAACACACCGAGGATCGATCCGTCGGCACCGTCGGCCGCTTCCCCGGCGACCACTGCGCCCACCACGGCGAACAGGCTCATCTGGCCGTCGTCCTCGGTCGGGGCCTCACCCTCGGCTCGGGGTGCCGCCCGGCGCTGGGCGAGGCTGTGACGACGTGACTCGGCGACGCTCGCGGCGTAGCGGCGGAGCCGGGGGTCGTCGGGCAGGAACACGTAGGCCCGCTGGTCCCGGCGGCCGGCGGTGTGCCGCACCACCCGGCCGACCGCCTGACGGAAGAACAGTTCGGTGGTCGTGGTGGTCGCGAACACGGCGATCCGGAGCCGGGGGATGTCGACCCCCTCGGAGACCATCCGCACCGCGACGATCCACTCGTCGCCGGAGGTGGCGTAGCGGCGGATCCGCTCCGATGCGTCCGCCTCGTCCGACGTGGCGACGACGGCGGTGACCCCGCGACGTCGGAGCACCTCGGCCACGCCCTGCGCGTGGGCCTGGTCGGTCGCCACCACGAGGCCACCGGCAGCAGGGTCGTCACGACGCAGCTGCGACAATCGCTCGTCGGCCTGCCGGAGTACCGCCGGGAGCCACTCACCCTCCAGGCTGAGCGCGGTGCGCAGCCGCTGGTTGGCCCGCTCCCGGTCCAGGTCGTCGTCGAACGTGGCCGTGACGACCTGGCCGTCGGGTGCCACCCACTCCATGAACCCGTTGATCCGCGGGAAGAACACCGGCCGGACCACACCACCGTCGGCGAGGGCCTCGCCGTAGCCGTACTCATAGTCGGGGCGGGCCTCGTCGAGGTGGTACTCGACGAACGGGATGGCGCTCGAGTCCGACCGGAACGGGGTGCCCGACAGCGACAGTCGTCGCGCCGCGCCGTCGAACGCCGTGAGCACCGACGCGCCCCAGGTGCGGTCGTCGCCCGCGTGGTGCACCTCGTCGAGCACGACGAACCCGTCCCCGGCCACCCGGGCGAGCTCGGCGGCCGAGGTCGCCACCTGCTGGTAGGTGGTGACGATCCCGTGGACGTCACCGGGCAGGTCGGGCTGCCGGGCGGACCAGTCGGCGTCGAGGTGCAGGCGGAACCGGGCCGCCGCGGCCGCCCACTGGTACTTGAGGTGCTGGGTCGGGGCGACCACCACCACCCGCCGCCCGGGGTGGTCGGTCAGGTGGCGCACGGCGGCCGTGAGCGCGAACGTCGTCTTGCCCGCCCCCGGGGTCGCGACCGCCAGGAAGTCCGGACTCGGGTGGTGGGTGAAGCGGTCGAGCGCCTCGGACTGCCAGGCACGGAGCCGGATCCGGGTGGGTCGTTCGACCACCACGCCCGGCGCAGCACGACCCGGACCGCCGGCGCCTCGGTGGTCCATCAACGTGGTCCGGGAACGGTGGGCATGGCGGCCGGTACCTTAGGAGCGTGGAGACACCGGCACGCGCCATCACCGAGATGCTCGACATCGAGTGGTGGACCCACGGGTCCGGGGCCCGGGCCGAGGCATGGCGGCTGCTCCGCGACGAGGCCCCCGTCAGCTTCAGCCCCGAGGCCGAGATCGAGGGGTTCCCGCCGGGGCCGGGCTTCTGGTCGATCACCCGGCACGCCGATGTGGTCCACGTCTCCCGTCACCCGGAGCTGTTCTGTTCGGGCCAGGGCACCAACATCCCCGACCTCCCGGTCGAGATCGCCGAGTTCTTCGGGTCGATGATCAACATGGACGACCCGAAGCACACCCGGTTGCGCCGGATCGTGAACCGGGCGTTCACCCCCCGGATGGTCAGCCGGATCGACGAGGACGTGCGGCGCAAGGCCCGGTCGATCGTCGCCCGGGTGGCGCCGGCCGGCTCGTGCGACGTCGTCACCGAGCTCGCTGCGCCGCTGCCGCTCGAGATCATCTGCGAGATGATGGGGATCCCCCGGGAGCAGTGGCGCCGCATCTTCGAGCTGACCAACGTGATCCTGGGCGACGTGAACTCGACCCCGGACATCGGCGCGCTCATGGCCGCCGCCGTCGAGATGGCCGAGATCGCCCGGGCCGTCGGTGAGGACCGCCTCGCCGACCCGCAGGACGACCTCGTCTCGGCGATGATGCACGCCGAGGTCGACGGCGAGTCCCTCCAGCCCATGGAGATGGCGAGCTTCTTCATCCTCCTCGCCGCCGCCGGCAACGAAACCACCCGCAACGCCATCACCCACGGTCTGCGGCTCCTCACCGAGCACCCCGACCAGCGGGACCGCTGGGTCGCCGACGTCGAGGGCGTCGCACCCACCGCCGTCGAGGAGATCGTCCGGTACGCCTCCCCGGTGATCCACTTCCGCCGGACGGCCACGGCCGACACCCGGATCGGAGAGGTCGACATCGCACAGGGCGACAAGGTCGTGATGTGGTACGAGTCGGCCAACCGCGACGAGCGGGCGTTCGACCAGCCGGAGCGCTTCGACGTGACCCGGGCGCCGAACGAGCACCTGGGGTTCGGCGCGGGCGGTCCACACTTCTGCCTGGGCGCCAACCTGGCCCGCCGGGAGATCCGGGTGATGTTCGAGGAACTGTTCCGCTGGATCCCCGACATCCACACCACCGGGGAACCGACGTGGCTCCGGTCGCCGTTCATCCACGGCATCACCGCCCAGCAGGCCGAGTTCACCCCGACCGAGGTGCCCGCAGCGGCGCTCGAGACGACCTGAGGAGAGGACCGACGTGCCCCAGCTCCCCGACCACTTCCCCCCGCACCCGGCGCGCGACGCGTCGCTGCGGTCGATGCAGGCCGTCGAGGCCGGCGACCGTGACGGCTGGTTGGCGTTGTTCGCCGAGGACGCCGTGGTCGAGGACCCCATCGGCCCGTCGCCGTTCGACCCCGACGGGGCCGGCCACCACGGCCACGACGCCATCGCCGCCTTCTACGACTCGGTGATCGCCCCGAACGAGTCGCTCACCTTCAGCGTGGAACGCTCCCACGCCGCCGGGTCCGAGGTCGCCAACGTGGGGACGATCACCACGACCCTCCCGGACGGTGGCGGCACCGTCCACACCGACCTGGTCGCCACGTACCGGGTGGGTGGTGACGGCCGGATCGTGGCGCTGCGCGCCTACTGGTCGGTGGACGAGCTGCGGTTCGGCTGAGGCTGCGGGCTGGGCGGCACCGTCGTCGGGTCGGTACGGTCGCCCCATGGAACCCTGTGGTGACGATCCCGAGGTCCGCGTCGGCTCGATGCTCTACACGCTGGTCGACCCGTCGGTCGGTCACGAGGTGGCGTACAACCGCTGGTACGAGCGCGACCACTTCTACTCGGGGTGCATGATCGGACCGTGGTTGTTCGCCGGACGGCGCTGGGTGGCGACCCGACCGCTGAAGGACCTGCGCTTCCCCACCGACGCCCCGGCAGATGCTGCGGTGGCCGCGCCGGTCGACGCCGGTTCGTACCTCGCCACGTACTTCATCCACGCAGGCCACGAGGCAGAGCACTGGGCGTGGGCCAATCCCCAGGTCTTCGAGCTCTACGAGCACGGCCGCGGGTTCGCCGAACGCCACCACGCCCACACCGCCCTGTACTTCACCTCGGGCTCCAGCCACCGGGACCCCGACGGCGTCCCTGCGCACGTGGCGCTCGACCACCCGTACGCCGGGCTGGTCAGCATCCACGTCGACCGCGAGGCCGACACGTCGCACCGTGACCTGGTCGAGTGGTTCGACTCCGCCGCTGCGCCCGTCCTGTTCGCCGAGGACGACGGGGCCACCTCGCCGGTCGACCAGGTGCAGCACTGGCGTCCGATCATCCCAGAGGGCGACGCCGGCAAGGCCCCCATGGACCTGGGCACCGGCCCCGGCACGCGGGCACGCAGCATGCTGCTGGCGTTCACCACCGAGCCCCCGGATGCGTGCTGGGAGCGGATCGTCGACCTGGCGGCCCGGATCGACGAGTCCGGCCTGGCCACGGTCCGGTTGGCTGCGCCGTTCATCCCCACCATCCCCGGGACGGACACGTACACCGACCAACTCTGGTGAGGCCGGCTCCGGTGAGGCCGGCTCCGGTGAGGCCGTCCGGTCACGGACCGCCGGACGGGGCGGATCAGTCCGGACGCGGCGGTGCGTGCTCGGTGAGGAACCCGAGCGTCCGGTCCCACGCGACCGCTCGGGCGACCTCGTCGGCCGGACCGAGTGGCGTGTCCTCGGCGAACCAGTGGCCGGTGCCCTCGTAGCGGTGGAACTCGACGTGCTTGTCGAGCAGCATCAGGTGCGCCTGCATCTCGACGAGCTGGTCCTCGGTGACGAACGGGTCGTCCTCTGCGAAGTGGCCGAGGACCGGAGCGGTGAGCGCCTCGAAGTCGATGTCCTGTGATCCGTAGTACGCCACCACGGCGTCGACGGAGTCGGGCTGGCGGGTGCCCAACCACAACGCCCACGACGCGCCCATCGAGAACCCGACCACGGCGATCGGAGCGGTCGGATCCGCGCTGTGGGCCCGCAGGGCCACGACGCTCGACAGGATGAGCGCGGCGGTGGCGTTCGGGTCGGTGTCGGCGAGGGCGTCCCGGGCGTCGTCCGCTCCGAGCGGACGGACACCGGCGAGCAGGTCGGGGGCGAGCGCCGTGTAGCCGGCGTCCGCCAGCCGTTCGACGACGGCCTTGGCGGTCAGGTCCGGCCCCCACCACGAGTGCAGCACGAGGACACCGTGACCCGGCCCCTCGTCGGGGACCACCAGGTACGCGCTGCCCGCTCGGTCCGACACCACCTCAGGGTGTCACGCGGACCCCGACGTGGGAGGATCACCCCCGTGGCGACCGTGGCGGTGCTCAACCAGAAGGGTGGCGTGGGCAAGACCACCCTCGTGCTCGGACTGGCCGCCGCCGCCCAGCGACGGGGGCACCGCACCCTGGTGGTCGACCTGGACCCGCAGGGCAGCGCCGGTTGGGCGATGGGCGTCGAGGCCGACGACGACCACCTGGCCGTGGGCGACGTCCTGCGCACCGGTGACCCCCGGGTCGCCGCCGCCGCGACGGTGCGCTCGGGGTGGGGCTCCGGCGTGGAGGTGCTCCCGGCGAGCCGGAACCTGATCGAACGGGAGTCCGACCAGGTGACCGCCGACGATCCGGAACGACTCCGCCGGACGCTCGAGGATCTGAGCGGCACCTACCGGACGGTGCTGGTGGACTGCGCTCCGTCGCTCGGTCCGACGACCCGGGCGGGTCTGGTCGCGAGCGACGGGGTGCTGCTCGTCGCCGAGCTGTCGGCGTTGTCGCTCCGGGGGGCCGACGCCGTCGTCGACACGATCGACGAGGTCGGCTCGGCGCACCACCCCGGGCTCGGACTGTTCGGCACGGTGGTCAACCGGGCCCCGGCCGCCTCGAACGAGGCCGAGCGCCAGCTCGCCGCGCTCGAGCACCACCTCGGCCGGGGCACCGTGTGGCGGCCGTTCATCCCCCAACGTGCCGTGCTCAACGAGGCCGTCGGGCGGCGCTGTCCCGTCCAGGACCTCGGCCGCAAGGCCGGCCCGGTGGTGGCGATCTTCGACGTCCTCTACGACCGCCTGCTCAGCACCACCGACGAGCTCATCCCGGGACCGCGGCCGTCCGCCTGAGGGTCAGGCGGCCTGCGAGCACGGCGACCAGCGCGGCAGCGAGGGCGCTGAGTCCGAACAGCGCGACGAGCGGCAGCCGCAGGTCCGGACCTGCTGCGGGACCTCCGGCGAGGCGGTCGCCGAGCCCCACGATCGCTCCTCCCACACCGGTGCCGATGGCGATGCCGAGCACGTCGTTGAGCTGGAGGCTCGAGGACGCCACACCCTCCCGCCCCGGCTCGGCACCGGCGAGCGCGACGCTCGACAGCGGCGCGTAGCCCAGCCCCATGCCCAGACCCGCCACGGTCGTCGCGACGAACCACACCGCGACCGGCAACGTGTCGACCAGCGCGAGCAGCATGAGCAGCGTGCCGAGCACGAGGACCACGCCGGCGGTGCGCTCCAGCCGGGCGGGGCCCCACGACTCGTACCGGCGGGCCTGTGTCCACGCGCCGACGGTCCACGTCACCGACCCGGCGGCGAGCGCTGCACCGGCGGCGAGCGTGCTCTGACCACGCACGGCCGTCATGGCGAGCGACACGTAGGCGCTCGCCGAGAAGAAGGCGAACGTCAGCACGCCGCGGATGCAGACGGCGGCCGGGAGTCCCGGCCTGGCACGGGCGGTCCCGGGCGGCAGCAGCCGGCCGAGGGCGGGGAGCGCCAGTGCCAGACCGAGGGCCACTCCGGCGAGCGCCGGCAGGACCGACCCGGCGGACAGTCCGGCGAGCAGGACCGCCGACCCCGCCACCAGTGCGAGCACCCGGGCGAGCGGCACGGCGTCGTGGTGCGCCGCCGTCGACCCCGACAGCGAGCGGATCGACACCGCGGCGAGCGTCGCAGCGACCACGGTGACCGGCACGAGTCCGAGGAAGACCCAGCGCCAGCCGAACTCCTCGGCGACGGCCGAGGCGGCCAACGGAGCGACGAGCGACGGAACGACCCACGCCGTGGACATGATGGCGAACACCCGCGGCCGTTCCTGCACCGGGAATCCCCGGGCGACGCACACGTAGGCGACCGCCGGGCCGACGCCCGCGCCGATCCCCTGGAGGAAGCGGCCCACGACGAGCACCGGCATGGAGGGTGCCAGACCACCGACGAGCAGACCGACCGCGAAGACGGCCAGACCCACGAGCAGCGGACCGACCGGGTGGACACGGTCGGCGGAGCGACCGCCGACCACGATCCCGATCAGATCACCCAGGAAGAACGCCGAGAACGCCCAGCCGTAGAGCCAGAGATCACCGAGGTCGCGTTCGACGAGCGGCATGACCGTCGAGATCGCCATCGACTCGACGGCCACGACCGTGACCAGGCAGACGATCCCGACGAGCAGCAGGCGCCGCGCCGCTGGTGGTTCGGACAGGTGGTGAGCGTCCTCGTCGATGGGCGCACCCTACCCACGGGCTCTGTCACACCCATCGGGCGGGACCGCAGCCTCACGTGGCGAGGTGCACCTGCCCGCTCGGGTGATCCGGCCGGGGCGCTCGCCTCAGGCCGGAAGGTTCTCGGCGACGAAGTCCCAGTTGGCCAGGCTGTCGAGGAAGGTGTTGATGTAGTTCGGCCGGGCGTTGCGGTAGTCGATGTAGTACGCGTGCTCCCACACGTCGATCGTGAGCAGCGCCTTCGCACCGTGCTTGAGCGGCAGATCGGCGTTGCCGGTCTTCATGATCTCCAGGCCGGAGCCGCTGTCGACGAGCCACGCCCAACCACTGCCGAACTGCGTGGTGGCGGCCTCGGCGAACTTGGCCCGGAACTCGTCGTAGGAACCGAACGCCGAGTCGATGGCCTCGGCGACCGCTCCCTCGGGGGCCCCACCGCCACCCGGGCGCATGGAGTTCCAGTAGAAGGTGTGGTTCCACACCTGCGCGGCGTTGTTGAACAGGCCGCCGTCGGACTTCACGATCACGTCCTCGAGCGAGGCGTTCTCGAACTCGGTGCCCTCGACCAGCTTGTTGAGGTTGGTCACGTAGGTCTGGTGGTGCTTGCCGTAGTGGTACTCGAGCGTCTCAGCCGAGATGTGCGGAGCGAGCGCATCCTGGGCGTACGGCAGGGGCGGGAGTTCGAACGGCATGCTGGTCCTCTTCTGGTCACGGGCGACGGTCGTCGCCTCCTGAGCGCCGTCAGCGTACCCCGCTGCCGCGTCGCGACGAACCGGGGTGACGGGTCCAGGGGTGACAGCCGTACCATCACGACGTGACCGCACACGACGTGACCGCACACGACGTGACCGCACCGACCGACCGCACGGACCGGCGACCGTGAGCGTGCTGTCGGTGCTGGTCGCAGCGTCGGCCGCCGTCCTGCTCGGCGCAGGCCTGGCGAAGCTGCTCCAGCCGGACGGGACGATCTCGGTCCTCCGCGCACTGGGTGCGCCGTCGCCGCACGTGGCCGCCCGGGTCCTGGGGGTGGGCGAGATGTTGCTCGGTGCAGCGACCCTCCTGGTCGCCGGCCGGGCGCTCACCGCACTCCTCACCGTGACCTGGCTGGCGGCGGCCGCGACCGTGCTCGCGGCGCGACGTTCGGGGCTCGGATCGTGCGGCTGCTTCGGCGACCGGTCACCACCGCCGCGGGGACTCCACGCCGTGGTGGACCTGGGCTGTGCGGCCGCGGCGGCGGTCGGCACGGCGGTCGGCACGGTCCCGGTCGCCGACCTCGCCGCCGAGGCCTCGGGACCCGGTGCGGTCGGCGTGGTCGCCGCCACGGTCGCGGTCGCCGTCGCGCTCCTGCTCCTGTCGACCGCGGCGCCCCGTCAGGTTCCCTGAGGGACCTCGTCGGCCGACCCACCGTCTGCGGTCACCGGGATCAGCCGGACCGCGAGTGCGGCCAGCACGACCACGCCGGCGATGACGGCCCAGGTCGATCCGCTCGGCATGTCCAGTTCGAAGAAGGCCGACAGCGGCGGCACGACGAGCACCAGCAGGATCCCGGCGGCCATCGCACCGACCAGCGCCCACCGCCAACGGGGCAGCGACCGGGTGAGTCGCAGGAGGATGCCGAGGCCCACGCCGAGCAGCGTGATCGTCGTCGCGGTCCGGGCCTCGGCCAGGTCGATCTGCTGGTCGCGCAGCGCCCACCAGTAGACGACGAGCGACGCCACCGCCGCCACCAGACCGGCGGGCACGGCGAAGCGGACCACCCGCCCCACGAATCCGGAACGTGCCCGTCGGGGGTCCGGCGCGAGGGCCAGCACCAACCCCGGGAGCCCAACCGAGAGCGTGCGGACCACGGTCAGGTGCCGCGGCAGGAACGGGTACTCCGCCCCGACGACGGCGACGACGAGCGCGATGGTCGCCGAGTACACGGTGCCGTAGATGAACAGGTTCGCCGCCCGCTCGACACTGTTGATCACCCGTCGACCCTCGGCGAGCACCCCGGGCAGGGTGGCGAAGCGGTCGTCGAGCAGGACCAGCTGGGCCACCGCACGCGTGGCTGCGGACCCGGCACCCATGGCGATGCCCATGTCCGCATCCTTGAGCGCCAGGACGTCGTTGACGCCGTCTCCGGTCATCGCCACCGTCCGGCCCCGCGACTGCAGCGCCTGGACCATGGCGCGTTTCTGCTGCGGGGTCACGCGCCCGAACACAGCGGTCGCCTCGACGGTGTCGGCGAACTCCTCGGGGTCCTCGGGCAGGTCCCGGGCACTGGCACACCGGTCGGCGTCGGGGACCCCGGCCCGTCCGGCCACGGCCGCCACCGTCTCGGGGTGATCACCCGAGATCACCTTGATGTCGACGCCCTGCTCGGCGAAGTACGCGAGCGTGTCCGGGGCGTCGGGGCGGATGCTGTCCTCGAGCAGCACGAGCGCCCGGGGGCGCAGATCCTCCGGCAGTCCGTCGGGGGCTCCGTCGCCGTCGACCCGGATCGACCCGCAGGTCGAGAGCAGCATCACCCGGCGACCGAGTTCCGCCTGCGCCTCCACGGCGGTCGCGACCTCCCGGTCCCCCGGAGCGAGGATCTCCGGCGCCCCCAGGTACGCGGCCCGGTCACCGCTCCACTCGACCGCCGAGTACTTGCGGGCCGAGGAGAACGGCACGGTCGACACCACCCGCCACGAGGGCGTGTCCGGGTGGGACAGGAGGATCGCCCGCATCGTGGCGTTCGGGTCCGGGTCGGCCGCGGCGATCGCCGCGAGCAGGTCGTCGGCGTCCCGTTCGGCCGCTGCCGGGTCGCCGGCGGGACCGTCGCCCCCGGAACCGAGCACCTCCACGCCGGCGTGGACGATCTCCCCGGTGGTGATGGTGCCCGTCTTGTCCAGGCACAGCGTGTCCACACGCGCCAGCAACTCCACCGATGCGAGCTCACGCAGCAGTGCGTTGCGGCGGGCGAGCTTCACCACGCCCGCTGCGAACGCCACGCTGGTCAGGAGCACCAGACCGTCGGGAACCATGGCGACGCACGCGGCCACGACCCCCGTGAGCGCCGACCGCCAGTCCTGGCCGGCGAGCGACCGCAGCAGCAGGATGATGGCGACCGGCGGGATGGCGAGCATCAGGAACTCGAGGATCCGGTTGACGCCACGGCGGAGCTCGGAGTGGACGAGCGTGAACCGTCGGGCGTCGTCGGCGAGCCGGGACGCGTAGGACTCGGCGCCGACGGCAACCGCCCGGAAGGTCCCGCTCCCCGCGGCGACGAAGCTGCCCGAGAGCACCTGGTCGCCCGGTTGCTTGCGGATCGGGTCGACCTCACCCGTGAGCAGCGACTCGTTCAGCTCGAGCCCGGTCTCGTCGACGACGTCCCCGTCGACGACGACCTGACCGCCCGGTGCCAGGACCAGCAGGTCGTCGGCGACGACCTCCTCGACGGCGAGGTCCACGGTGGCGCCGTCACGGATTGCCGTCGCCCGGGGCGTGTTCAGTACGGCGAGCCGCTCGAGCGCCGCCCGGGCCCGCACCTCCTGGACCGTCCCGATGAGCGAGTTCGCCACGATCACGCCGACGAAGAGCGCGTCCGGTCCCAGGCCGTTCGCCACGACCACCAGGACGAACAGCACCCCGACGATGGCGTTGACCGGTGTGAGCAGGTTCGCCCGGAGGATCTGTCCGGTGGTGCGCGTCGGCGCCTCGGGGAGGTGGTTGGTCCGTCCGTCGGCCACTCGTTCGGCGACCTCGGCCGCAGTGAGCCCCTCGGTGCGCCACGCCGGACCGGGCGGAGGTGCCTCGGTGGTCACGGCGGCATGGTAGCCACCACCGCCGTCCTGCTCGCGAGCCGCAACCGACCGAGGACGTACCCTGTGGTCGTGCCGACCCACAGCCGGACCGAGATCCACCGAACCGATCGGGTCGGGTGGATCCGCGCGCTCGTGCTCGGCGCCAACGACGGGATCCTGTCGACCGGTGCGCTGCTCCTCGGGGTCGCAGGGGCGGGTGCCGACCGCGGGCAGCTGGTGACCGCAGGCATCGCTGCGCTCACGGCCGGCGCGTGCTCCATGGGGATCGGTGAGTACGTGTCGGTGAGCAGTCAGCGGGACACCGAACTCGCCGACCGGGCCGCCGAGGCCGCTGAGCTCGCCGAGGATCCCGAGGCCGAGCTCGCCGAGCTCAAGAACATCTACGTGGCACGCGGCCTACCCGAGCCGCTCGCCTGGGACGTGGCCCGCGCCCTGAGCGAGGACGACGCACTCGGCGCCCACCTGCGCGACGAACTCGGGATCACCGACGAGATGCGGGCCCGTCCGCTGCAGGCGGCGTGGTCGTCGTTCTGCAGCTTCGCCGTGGGAGCGCTGATCCCGCTGCTGACCGCCGCTCTGGCACCCGACTCGATCCGGGTCGCGGCGACCACGGTGGCGACGATCCTCGCCATGCTGGTGCTCGGCGCCACCGGCAGCCGACTCGGCGGGGCTCCGGGGTGGCGGGGGGCGTTCCGGGTGGGAGTGGGCGGCACTGCTGCGCTCGCGCTCACCTTCGTGATCGGCCGGCTCCTCGGCACCACCGTCGCCTGAGCGGAGCGGTCGGGCCCGGCCGTCCGACTCCGACCGGCCGCTCCCGTCCGGTCGGTCAGGCCCGGGGACTCACTTGCAGCCGGTGCCGTTCCAGGCGGACTTCCACCCGTTGTTGATCATCCAGAGAGCGGCGTCGTCCTGGATGTGCGAGGGGGCGTCCATGGCCCGGGAGTACTGGCCGCCACCGACCTTGGGGGCGACGTTGCGCCACGTCGAGTCGAGGAACTGGTACGCACCAGAGGCGCTGCTGATCGGATTCTTGGCGCGGTAGCCGTTGGTGTGCGGCCACGGTCCCCGGTCCGACTCGTGCTGGCGGACGCACGTGAGGAACGGGTGGAGCTGGTTCTCGCGTCGGATCCGGTCGATCGCCGACTGGTCGATCTGGTCGACCTGGTCGGTCGTCGCCAGACCGGCGACCACGACCGCTCCCGGCTGGCACGCGGTGAGCACAGCACCCAGTCCGAGGACGACGGCGCACGCACCTGCGCGCCAGGGCCGTCGGGACGTCGAGGGAGCGTCGACGACAGGGGCGACGGTTTCGTCGGAGTCGACAGCTGGGTGGTGCGGGAGCGCAGACGGAGTGTTCACGGATCTTCTCTGTGGTTGCGGGCCCGGTTCTCCGGGGCGCCGCAGTATTACAGAACCGGAGTCGATTCGTCACATAGAACGCGGCTTCGTGACGGAGTTCACGAACTCGCAATGCCCGCAGCGGGTTACCGACGGTAGCCCCGTTCTGCTACCGTGCCGCCGAGCACCCGGGAGCACCATCCCGACCTCCCGCCAGCACCGCCCGGGCCGGCTCCGTCGGCCCGGAACCACCCGGCCCCAGGTCGGCCTGAACAGGACGGTCCACCATCTCCGCCACCGTGCCAGCGAACGAACGATTCCAGGGAGGCTCCGGGCCCGATGCCCACACCGAGCACCCCGCCGTCGACGACGACACCACGATCGACCTGCGGTCGAGTGACGACCTGACGAGTCCGCTCCCCCACGGGCGCATCTCACCCGTGTCGTCGATCCCGTTCTTCGTCGTCCACCTCCTGCCGTTCCTCGCGATCTTCACGGGGGTGACCTGGACGGCGGTGATCCTCTGCCTCGTCACCTACTGGACGCGGATGTTCTTCATCACGGCCGGGTACCACCGGTACTTCTCGCACCGGAGCTACCGCACCAGCCGGGCGTTCCAGTTCGTGCTGGCCTTCGGCGGGACGACGGCCGCGCAGAAGGGACCGCTGTGGTGGGCCGGCCACCACCGGATCCACCACCGTTACACCGACACCGAGATGGACCCGCACACGCCGCGCAAGGGGTTCTGGTGGAGCCACGCCGGCTGGATCCTGGCCCGGGACACCAAGGACATGCCCGAGGGCACGATGAAGGACTTCGCCCGGTTCCCCGAGATCCGGTTCGTCTCGAAGCACGACTGGATCGGACCGTGGACGCTGGCGATCGCCTGCTTCCTGATCGGAGGGCTGCCCGGACTGCTGATCGGGTTCTTCCTGTCCACGGTCCTGCTGTGGCACTCGACGTTCCTGATCAACTCACTGGCGCACGTCTACGGGCGCCGCCGGTTCGACACCGCCGACACGAGCCGCAACAACGCCCTGCTCGCCCTGCTCACCATGGGTGAGGGCTGGCACAACAACCACCACCGTCAGGCGGGCGTCTGCCGGCAGGGGCTGCGTTGGTACGAGATCGACGCCACCTGGTACGTGCTGGCCGCGCTCGAGCGGCTACACATCGTCTGGGACGTCCGCCGGCCGCGACCGGCGACGGCGGAGTCCGACCCGTCGGAGGATCCCGGGTACCCCGAGGGCGCCGACCACGGCGAGTCGGCACCCGCACCCGCCTGAGCCGACGACCTCCGGCCTAGAGTGGCCGGATGCCCTGCGGATGCCTCGTCGCCATCGGCGCCCTCGTCTCACCTCGGCTCGGACTGTTCCTCGTCTGGCTGTTCACCGATCGGATCCCGGCGGCGTTCGACGGCAACTGGCTCCTGCCCATCCTCGGGTTCTTCCTGCTCCCGTGGACGACGCTCGCCTGGTCCGTCGCGTGGACGGCGAACGACGGCGTGGCCGGGTTCGGCTGGGCGATCGTCATCCTCGGGTTCGTGTTCGACATCTCGACGCACCTCGGCGCGGCCCAGGCCCGCCGCAGCGAGTCCTGAGGCCCTCCCCGCCGTGCAGCGGCCATCGGCAGGGGAGCGCTGGAGCCGGTACCTGCGGAGCCAGACCGTCCAGCAACGACCGATCGCGCCGGTGCTCGTCCTCACCGTCGCCACGCTCCTGCTGACGCCGCTGATCGACGAGTCCGTCCCCGGCAGGATCACCCTCGTCGGCCTGGTCGGCATCGCTGCGCTCACGGCGCTCAGCAGGACCGGCGCCAGCCGGCACATCAGGATCGCCGCGACGGTGGCGGTCACCATCTCCACGCTGGCGGTCGCAGCCTCGGGGCTTCCGTCAGCGGCTCCGGTCGACGTCGACTGGCGCCAGATCGCCGCCCAGGTGATGTTCACCGGACTGCTGCTCATCACCCCCACCGTGGTGGTGCTGCGGCTGCTGCTGCGCCCGAGGATCACACTCGACACGCTCGCCGGGGCGTTGACCGCCTACCTGCAGATCGGCCTGTTCTTCGCTGCGCTCTACCGGCTCATCGACATCGTCGACCACGGGAGCTTCTTCGTGGAGGGGGCTCCGCCGAGCCCGGCCACCTACCAGTACTTCAGCTTCATCACGCTGACCACGGTCGGCTACGGCGACTTCACCCCGGCGACTCCGATCGGCCAGACGCTCGCCAGCTTCGAGGCCATCTTCGGTCAGGTGTTCCTGGTCACGGTGGTGGCGCTGACGGTGTCGAACCTGGGCCGGGAGCTGCCACACCGGCGTGGTCTGCACCCCGACGCCCACGGACCGGCGTCCAGCGACCCCACCGGTGACGAGCGTGTGACCGGCGACCCCGCTGGTGACGAACCGGCGACCGGCGACCGGTCGGACGACGGAACGCCGGACTGAGAGAGCGACCCACCGCGCTGTGTCAACTGAGGTACCACGGAACGTGAGCGGGGACTCCTCCCCACTGTCCGAACAGTGTGCAGCGAATCAGGCTGGCGGGCGAGAGAGGCTCACGGATGGTGAGGACGAGCGCCCCTCCCGGTCCGGTCCTGCTGGCGGGCCGGGGGGGGGTGCGCCGGCCACCAGTGACCCGATGTCCCCGGTCGGCCCGTCGGCGTGTCGGCCACCCGGTGTTCAGTCCTTGCGCCAGTAGACACCGGTCCAGTCGACCTCGATGATCGGCGAGGTGATCCCGAACTCGGACCGGTAGTCCCCCACCGCCGCCCTGCAGGGTTCCCAACCGCCGTAGTCGTCGACCACGACGAACCCGCCGGGAACGACCCTGGGTTCGAGTGCCCGGAGGGCGTCCATCGTCGAGCCGTAGAGGTCGCCGTCGAGTCGCAGCACGGCGACCCGGTCGATCGGAGCCCGCGGGAGCGTGTCGGCGAACCAGCCCTCGAGGAAGCACACCCGCTCGTCGAGCAGTCCGTAGCGGGCGAAGTTCGCGCGCACCTCGTCGGCCCCCACCTTGAGCACCTCGACGCCGGACCAGTCCAGGCCGACGTCGGTCGGGTGGGCGTCGGCGCCGGGCGCGGGGAGCCCCTCGAAGGAGTCGGCCACCCACACCCGACGATCGACGTCACCGAGCGCCTCGAGGATGCCCCGCATCAGGATCGTCGTGCCCCCGCGCCACACCCCGGTCTCGACCAGGTCACCGGGCACGCCGTCGAGGAGCGCCGTGACGCAGCACTCGACCACGTTCGCGAGGCGCGCCCCGCCGATCATCGTCTCGGCGGTGGGCGGCCAGTCACGACCCTCGGCGCGCGCCGCAGGGTCGCCGCGGCGGACGAGTCGCCAGCGTCGCGCCCCCAGCACCGAGCGCAGGTCGTCGGGGTCCCCGGGCCAGTCCCGCAGGTCGACGTCCCACCACTCCTGGTCCAGGAACAGCTCGCGGGTCAGGCACCTCGACAACAGGTCGATGTACGCCCGGGCGGCGGGGTCGAGACGGTCGATGGCCTGCACGGACGGGACGGTACCCTCCGGACGTGTCCGCTCCCACCGACGACCTGCTGGTGGACGGGCGGATCAGGATCCCGGCCGCCGACCTCGTCGAGCGGTTCACCACCTCGGGTGGGCCGGGAGGGCAGCACGCCAACCGGTCGAGCACCCGGGTCGAGCTCTCGCTCGACCTCACCACCTGCGGTGGGTTCAACGACACCGAACGGGCCCGCGTGGTCGGGCACCTCGGCACCCGGGTCGTGGTCCACGCCGGCGAGGAGCGTTCACAGTCACGGAACCGGGCACTCGCCCGTCGACGGCTGGCGGCCGTCCTGCGCAACGCGCTCCTGGTCCGACGCAACCGCCGCCCGACCCGACCGACGCCGTCGTCGGTCGACCGGCGGCTGGGCGACAAACGGCGGCGCAGCGAGACCAAGCAGGCCCGCCGCCGACCCACCGCCGAGGACTGAGCCCGAACCGGGGCTCAGCCCCGGATGGCCTTGACCAGCAGGTAGACGCCGAAGATCACCTCGACACCGACGGCGAGCTGCGTCTGGTAGCGGGTGACGAGCGTGTGCAGGGAACCCAGCCAGCGTCCGGCCGGACCGGGAGCGACCACCCGGACCACGATCGGCGCCACGATCGGGGTCACCGTGATCACGAACAGGATCGCCACGGCGACCACCTGCTGGGTCACGTCGACCTGGGCCGCGTTCACGGCCCGGAGCGCCGGCAGGTAGAGCAGGATCGTCGAGAAGTTCGACAGCATCATCACGATGCCGAATCCGAAGGAGGCCGGCAGCGAGCTGAACCGGCCCGGCTGCTGCCCATCCTCGGGCGAGTCCCGTTCCTCACCCCGGGTGGCCCACGCGTGGGCCACCGTCCGGAGTGCGAGCAGCAACAGAACGAAGCCGAGCGTGCCGTCGATCGCCCGGGTCACCGGGTCGGGACCGGCGCCGGGCGGCGTGCCGTGGTCGGTGACCCGGAGGCCGACGACGGTCAGGCCGAGGAGCACCGTCACGACCCCGAGGACGTAGGCCGACGCCCGGGCGAGCGCCCGCTTGGGGGCCGACAGGATCAGGAGCTCCACGGCGAGCACCGTGGGGCTGAACGCCGCCCCGATCGCCAGGGGCACGATCTTCGCCAGGAGGTCACCCACGCGACCGGCTCCGGTGTGCACATCGCAGCTCGGAGCACGCATCGGCACCCGAGGTGCATCGGTGGTCACGCAGGGTGGGGACCACGTGGTGACTCCTGTCTCCCCGGCCCGCCGGGTGTCGGACGGGTGCCGCTCCTCTGGCACTATGGCAGACGTGGCTGCCGAACCGCTGCACCGACCGGCCCGCCCCGACCTGACCGTCGTGGGTGAGGGCCCGGCGCTCCCCGAGCCGGCGCACCTGTTCCCCTTCGCCTTCGGGGACCCGCTCAGCCTGCCGCTGCGCGCCGCCGGCATCTGGCCCTTCTCCGCCGTGGTCTCCGTCACGGCGAGGGAGCTCCGGATCCGCTACGGACCGTGGTCGCTGCACACCCCGGTCACCAACGTCGCGAGCGCCACGGTCGTCCCGGGGCCGGGATGGCTCGACGTCCTCGGACCACCCCGGGTGTCACTCCGGGACGGCTCGGTGACCTTCGCGTCAGCCCGACGGCGAGCGGTCCGGCTGCGGTTGCTCGATCCGGTTCCCGGCGCCGTACCCCTGTCGTTCGTGCGCCACCCGGCGGTCACGGTGACGGTGCGGGACCCCGAGGGGCTCGTCGCCGTCCTCGACACGCTGCTCCGCCCCGGCTGAGCGGATCGGGCACCGGGCGGCGGTCCTCCGTATCATCCCCGACGTGAGCGACTACTACCCCTACGCCGAGCGGTTCGCACCGCTGCACTCGATGCCCGAGGAGGGCCGGAGCCGGGGGGAGATCCTCGACGAGCTCCGGCAGATGGCCACCGAGGAGAACGGGCACTGGGAGAACGGGCACTGCTCGGGCTCCATGTACTGCGGTGACCACGACCACTACGCCTTCCTGACCGAGGCCTTCGGCATGTTCGCCCACGCGAATGCCCTCCAGCGGGACATCGTGCCGAGCGCCACCCGGTTCGAGGGCGAGATCATCGCCATGACGCTCGACATGCTCCACGGTGAGGCCATCACCGAGACCACCCCGGGCGGACTGATCACCTCGGGCGGCAGCGGCAGCATCGCCCACGCCATGCTCGCCTACCGAGAGGTCGCTCGTGCGACCCGGGGCGACCGGAGGTTCAACGTCGTCAAGCCCGAGACCGCCCACCCGGCGTTCGACAAGGCCTGCCACCTGTTCGGCCTGGAGCTCCGGCGGGCACCGGTCGACCCCGACACGACGCTGGTCGACGTCGACGCCGTGGCCGGTCTGATCGACGAGGACACGGTCGCCATCATCGGCTCGGCCTGCAACTACGGGTACGGCACCGTCGATCCCATGCCCGCACTGTCGGACCTGGCGCTGGAGCGCGGGGTCGGACTCCACGTCGACGGCTGCCTGGGAGGCTTCATCCTCCCGTGGGGTCAGGAGCTCGGCTACCCGATCCCGACCTTCGACTTCCGCCTGCCCGGGGTCACGTCGATCTCCGCCGACACCCACAAGTACGGCTACGCGTTCAAGGGTTCGTCGGTGGTGCTGTTCCGCGACGTGCAACTGCGCAACTCGCAGTACTTCTACCTGACCGACTGGACGGGCGGGAAGTACTGCTCGCCGAGCATGGACGGCTCCAGGTCGGTCGGGCTGCTCGCGGCCACGTGGGCGTCGATGGTGACGCTGGGCCGGGAGGGCTACCTGGACTACGCACGCCGCATCTTCTCCGTGGCCGACGCCATGCAGGAAGCGGTCCGGTCGCACGGCGACCTGCGCATCCTCGGGGATCCGACGTTCTGCTTCTCGTTCACCTCGGACGACTTCGACATCTACCTCGTGAACGACCGCATGCGGCTCAACGGCTGGCGGTTCAACGGCCAGCAGTACCCGAACGCGATCCACATGGCGGTCACCCGACCGCAGACACAGCCCGGCGTCGCCGAGCAGTTCGCCGTCGACCTCAACGAGGCCGTCGCCTGGGCCCGCGAGCACGCCGACGAGCAGGCCTCGAGCAGCGCCGTCTACGGCGGCGTCGCCGGCGGGATGAACGACGAGGCCGACGAGTTCATCAAGATGGTGATGGCCGACATGATGGACCACCAACTGGGGGTGCCCGAGTGAACAGGGTTGCAGGAGCCGAGAGCGCACGAGTCGTCGTCCTGGGTGGCGGCGGAGGCATCGGGAGCATCGCGGCCCGGACGTTGGCCAGGACCGACGACGCGACCGAGGTCGTCGTGGCCGACCTGTCGCTCGACGCGGCGCAGGCGACGGTGGACGCAGCGGCCGACGACCGGTTCCGGGCAGCGACGGTCGACGTCGACGACCGCGCCGGGCTGGGTGCGCTGCTCGATGGCGCAGCGTTGGTCGTCAACTGCGTCGGGCCGTTCTACCGGTTCGGCGCGCCCATCCTGACCGCCGCCATCGAGGCCGGGGTCGACTACGTCGACGTCTGCGACGACCTCGACGCCACCCGGGCACAGCTCGATCTCCACGACCGGGCGCAGGCGGCCGGTGTGCGGGCGCTGATCGGGATGGGCAACTCGCCGGGGCTCGCCAACGTCTTCGTCGGCCTCTGCGCCGAGCTGTTCCTCGACGAGGTCACCAGCGCCGAGATCATGCACATCCACGGCGGCGAGGCCGACGAGGGCCCGGCGGTGCTCAAGCACCGGATCCACGCCATGACGAGCGACGTCCCGTTGTTCGTCGACGGGGCGTTCGTCGAGGTCCGCCAGCTCGAGGAGTCCGGTGCGGCACACGTCCGCCACGTGGACTTCCACGGCGTGGGCACCTACCCCGTCTACCCGTACCCGCACCCCGAGACCATCACCCTGCCGACCGTGTTCCCGTCGCTGCGCCGGGCCACCAACCTCGGCGTCGTGTTCCCCCTGTCCTACTTCGGCATGACGCAGGATCTGGTCGGTGCGGGGATGGCCGCAGAGGAACCGGTCGAGGTCCCCACCCCCGACGGCCCGGTCCGGGTCACGCCGATCGACACCATGGTCGCCGTGCTCCGGGCCGAGCGGCCCCGCCTGCTCGCCGAGGCCGGCGTGACCGGTCCGGCCGGCTGCCTCAAGGTCGTCGTGGGCGGAACCAAGGATGGCGAGGAGCACACCTACGAGTGCTCGCTGTTCTCCGAGACCGAGGGCGCCGGCGAGGGCACCGGGATCCCGGCCGGGCTCGGCGCGATCCTCGCGCTGCGCGGCGAGCTGCGCGGCGGACCGGGCGTCCACCCGCCCGAGGCCGTGGTGCCGGTCACCCCGCTGCTCGATCTGGCGGCCGACGTCGTCGCCGGGGGTGGCCTGTCGACGGGGGACACCCTCCCGCTGCGCCTCGAGCACGTCGGCCCTGACGGCAGCCGCGAGGAGATCCCGTTCTCCTTCGGCTCCGGCAGCTGACGAACCGCCGAACCAGGGAGGGCCTGTGAGCACCGACGACGTCGTCCTGGCCATCGACCTGGGCAGCGGCGGACCCAAGACCGCCTACGTCTCGATGTCCGGTGAGGTCGTCGACCACGTCCACACCCGGGTCCAGATGACGACCCTGCCCGACGACGGCGTCGTCGAGGACCCGAGGGAGTGGTGGACGGCGATCGGTGCCGGCGCCCGGGAACTCGCCGACCGGGGCACCGTCGAACGGGACCGGATCGTCGCCGTGGCCGTGACGGGCCAGTGGGGGTCGACCGTGCCGGTCGACCGGGACGGCGAACCGGTCGACGACTGCATCATGTGGCTCGACCAACGGGCCGGTTCGCTGGCACGCGCCCAGCTCGGCGGTCGACTCGCCGTCGACGGCTACCGGCCGCGGCTGGGGATCGAGTTCGTCCGTCGATCGGGCGGCGCGCCGAACCCGCAGGGCAACGATCCGCTCGGACACCGCCTGTGGATCCAGCACCGGGAACCGGACCGGTACGCCCGGACCGCGGCGTTCGTCGAGCCCATCGACTACGTCAACCTGCGCTTCACCGGGGCGCTGCACGCCACCCAGGCGACGATGCTCGCCTCGTGGCTGACCGACAACCGCCGACTCGACGCCACCACCTACGACCCGCTGCTCGTCAGGTACTGCGGCACCGACCCCGCCCGGCTGCCCGGGCTGCTCCCGATCCGCTCGGTGGTCGGTCCGGTGACGGAGTCGGCAGCGGAGACGACCGCCGTGCCGGCCGGGATCCCGGTCGTGACGGGGCTGCCCGACCTGCACACGGCGGCCCTCGGCTCGGGTGCGATCGACGACTACCACGGCCACCTGGCCATCTCGACCTCGGCGTGGGTCGGCTGCCACACCCCCGACAAGCGCACGTCCCTGCAGCACCAGATGGCGACGGTGCCGGCGGCCCTCCCCGGCCGCTACATCCTCGCCAACAACCACGACTGCGGGGGCGTGAGCCTGGAGTGGTTCCGGGACCAGGTCGTCGCCCCGGAGGACCTGCTCGGCGGTGGTGACCCGCCGTCGCTGCGCCGGTTGGACGAACTCGCGGCGTCCGTACCCCCGGGCGCGAACGGTGTGATGTTCACCCCCTGGCTCAAGGGCGGCCGGACACCGGTGTCGGACACCTCCATGCGGGCGTCGTTCCTCAACCTGGGCATCGACTCCGGACGTGCCGAGATGGTCCGGGCCGTGCTCGAGGGGATCTCCCACCAGCTCCGGTGGATCCTCGAGTCCGCCGAGCGCGTGCTCAAGCACCCCATCCACGACCTGCGGGTGATCGGCGGCGGTGCGCAGTCGGACGTGTGGTGCCAGATCCAGGCCGACGTCCTCGGCCGACCGCTGCACCGGGTGGCGGACCCCCTCCTGGTCAACGTGCGGGGCGCCGCGCTCTTCGCCGGACTGGTCACGGGACGGATCGACCAGCGGGAGATCCCCGAACGCACCCGGGTCGACCGGGTGTTCCGTCCGGATCCCGCCGCCAGCGACCTCCTGGCCCGCCGCCACGAGCAGTTCGTGGCGCTCGCCCGGTCGCAGCGGGACTTCCACCACGCCCTGAACCGGGTTCGACGTCGGTCCTGACCGGGTGCACGGACCCGCCTCTGGCGGATCCGTGCCGACACCACTACCGTCTGGGTTCCGGAGCGGGACCTCGTCGGGGCTGACGGGAACGATCGGAACGTGCCGACCACGCGGGGTCGGGTGCGGGAGCGAGCGATCCCGGGAGTCGTGACACCCATCCGCATCCACCTGACCTCCCCGGAATCCGAGTGACCGACCGCACCCCGCCCACACAGCGCACGTCATCGGCGCGACGCGCCCGCCGGGCCGTCGCCGCCGTCCTCACGACGGCGCTCGTCCCGGCACTGTGGACGGGCACCGTCGCCGCCCAGGACGAGCCGTCCTCCACCACCGTCCCGGAGTCGGACACGACGACGACCACGACGCCGTCGTCCACCACCTCCACCACGACCACGACCACGACCACGACGCCCGGGACCTCCACCTCGCTGCCCGGTCCGCTGCAGCCACCACTCCCCGAGTCGACGACGACGCTCGTCCCGACCACGGCCCCGCTCCCGCCCACGGTCGACGAGCCACCGGGCAGCTCGAGGAGCTGGTCGATCGCCCCGCGCTTCACGGTGCCGAGCGACGACTCCGTGGCGAGCGCTCAGGCCCTCCTGGCCCAGGTCGTGGCGACCATCGAGGAGGTGCAGGCCCGACGCACCACCCTGGAGCAACGCATCGCGACCGCTGAGACCGAGGTCAGCGCCACACGCCAACGACTCTCCGACCTCGAGCGCAAGCGCAAGGCCCGGGCCGTCGGTGCCTTCATCAGCGGCGACGCCATCGTCGAGTCCAAGATCCAGGTGGACGACGAGCGCGTGCGGATCATCTCCTCGATCGAGGGCATCGAGACCATCGACGGCGAGCGACGCCGGGCGCTCGAGCTGCAGATCGGCCGGCTCGACCAGCGCATCCGCGACGACCGCTCGGCGCTGTCGGCGACCGAGCCCGAGCTCGCCGAGCTCACCGCCGCCCGGCAGATGCTCCAGGACAAGATCGCGAGCGCGCTCGACACGACCGTCGACGTGCCCGTGGGCCCGACCGACATCGCGGTGACCGCCGCTGCAGCGCTCGGACGACGTCGTTCGGCGAGCGCCCTGACCGCTGCCGGCGACCTGGCGGGTGCAGCTGCGGCGACGGAGGCCGAGCGACGGGAACTCGAGCGGCTCGCTGCACTGGTGGCCCGGCCGACGCCGGGGGCCTACAACCCCGACGGCACGCCGAAGAGCATCGGCCCGACCCCGGTGACCGACGCGACGACCCTGGCCGCGAGGTTGCTGGCCGAGTGGTCGCTGCTCGACGACCGCCGGATGACGGTGATGCTGTTCGCGCTCCAGCAGGTGGGAAAGCGGTACGTCTGGGGCGGAGCCGGGCCCGATGTGTACGACTGCTCGGGTCTGGTCATGCGGGCCTGGGCCCTCGCCGGCGTGCGACTCGAGCACGGCTCGGCCAGTCAGGTCGCGTCCGGGCCCCCGGTCGCCGTCGGCGAGATGATCCCCGGTGACCTGCTCGGCTACGGACCCGGGAGCAACCAGCACGTCACCATGTACATCGGTGCCGACCGGGTGGTCGAGGCCAAGGGTTCCGCCTACGGCGTGATCGTGAACAACGCCCGCTACGCCGAGATGGACGGCGCAGCGCGGATGCCCTGACCCGGCGTGGCGGACCTGCAGCTCTACCCCGAGGGTGACCCGTTCCCGGGGACGATCGGGCGGACCGTCGAGACGTCCACACCGGCGTGGCCCCGGTCGCCGCAACCACCCGCAGGGGCCCCGAACGTCCTGCTGGTGGTCCTCGACGACGTCGGGTTCGGCCAGTTGTCGGCCTACGGCGGGCGCTGCGCCACACCGAACATCGACCGGGTGGCCGACCGGGGACTGCGGTACGCGAACTTCCAGACCACAGCCCTGTGCTCACCGACACGCGGCTGCCTGCTGACCGGACGGAACCACCACGCACTCGGGCTGTCCGCCGTCACCGACATCTCGCTCGGGTACCCGGCGCACGACGGGGTGATGGGGTTCGAGCACGGGTTCGTGTCCGAAGTGCTGCTCGACGCCGGATTCAGCACCTTCGCCACCGGGAAGTGGCACCTGACCCCTCCCCGGGACGCCAGCCAGGCCGGGCCGTTCCACCGCTGGCCGCTCGGCCGGGGGTTCGAGCGGTTCTACGGGTTCCTCGGCGGCGACACCGACCAGTTCCACCCCGACCTGGTGTACGACAACCACTGGATCCCCCAGCCGAGCCAACCGGAGGACGGCTACCACCTGAACGCCGACCTGGCCGACCACGCCGTGCAGTTCCTCGACGACCTGCACTCGGTGGCGCCGGACCGGCCCTGGTTCCTGTACGTCGCCACCGGCGCCGGTCACGCCCCCCACCAGGTCGAGCCCGAGTGGATCGAGCGGTACCACGGGGTCTTCGACGACGGGTGGGACGAGTACCGCCGCAGCGTGTTCGCCCGTCAGCGCGAGCTCGGCCTGCTCCCCGCTTCGGCCCGGCTGTCCGAACGCGACCCCGACGTCCCGGCGTGGGACTCGCTCAGCGACGACGCCCGCCGGATGTACGCCCGGCAGATGGAGACCTACGCCGGATTCATCAGCCAGACCGACCACCACCTGGGCCGCATCCTCGACGCCGTGGAACGCACCGGCCAGCTCGACGACACGATCGTGATGGTGCTCTCCGACAACGGCGCCAGCGCCGAGGGGGGCGAGCACGGGACACGCAACGAGAGCCTGTTCTTCAACTTCGCCCCCGAGACCCTCGAGGACAACCTCGAGGTCTACGACGCCTGGGGCAGTGAGGACACCTTCAACCACTACGCGTGGGGCTGGACGTGGGCCGGCGACACCCCGTTCCGACGGTGGAAGCGGGAGACCTACCGAGGCGGGATCACCGACCCGCTGGTGGTGTCGTGGCCCGCAGGCATCGCCGCCAGGGGTGAGGTCCGCCACCAGTACGTGCACGCGATCGACCTCACCCCGACGATCCTCGACGTCGTCGGGGTCGAGCCTCCGACCCACATCCGTGGCGTGCCGCAGTCCGAGCACCACGGTCGCAGCATCCGGTCGACCTTCACCGACGCGGCTGCACCGGAGGTCCGCAGCACCCAGTACTTCGAGATGATGGGGCACCGGAGCATCTACCACGAGGGGTGGAAGGCGACGTGCCCGTTCCCGGGGCCGAGCCTCGCCGAGGGGATCGAGCGCGGGCACCCCTTCGGGACCGAGATCACCGAGGAACTGCTCGACCGGCTCGACGCCGAGGAGTGGGAGCTCTACGACCTGACCGAGGATCCGACCGAGATGGTCGACCGTGCGGCCGAGCTCCCGGAACGACTCGCCGAGCTGCGGTCGCTGTGGTGGGCCGAGGCCGAGCGGTTCGGCGTCCTGCCGCTCGCGAGCGGCAGCCTGGCCCGGCTGCTGACCAAGCGGCCGCAACCCGGGGGCCACCGCGACCGGAACACGTTCCACCCGGGGTCGGCGCCACTGCCCTTCGCCCTCTCGCCCCGCGTGGCCAACCGGTCGCACCGCATCACGGCGACGGTCGACGTCGCCCCGGGCGACGCCGGCGTGCTCGCCACCCACGGCAACCGACACGGCGGGTACGCCCTGTTCGTGCTGGATGACCGGCTCCACTACGCGTACAACTACATGGGGATCGAGCGGTGGGTCGGCTCGAGCAGCTCGACCATCCCGGCCGGCGCGACCGAGCTCGCCGTGGAGCTGGCGGCCGGGCCCGAGCGGATGACCGGTCCCGGACGTGGTGCGACCTTCGACGCCGTCCTGCTCGTCGACGGTGAGGTGGTGGGTGGACTCGCCATCCCGTACTCGGCGCCGACCCTGCTGTCGATGGTGGGGTTCAGCTGCGGCTACGCCGCCTACGACAGCGTGGTGCCCGAGGTCTACCGGGCCCCGTTCCGCTACTCCGGCGACCTGCGTGAGGTGACGGTCGACGTCTCAGGTGAGCTGCACACGGATCCGGCCGCCGAGATGGTCCGGATCATGACCCAGCAGTGAGCCGGGCCGTCAGGCCCGAGGCCCGGGCGGCGGGCCGCTCCACCGCCGAGCGGACGGCCGACTCGGAGGCGAGCAGCGTCACCTCGCGCTTGGCCCGGGTCACCGCGGTGTAGAGCAGCTCACGGGTGAGGATGCGCGACGGCGGTGGCGGGAGGGTGACGACCACGTGGTCGAACTCCGACCCCTGGGACTTGTGGATGCTCATGGCCCACTGGGTGGTGTAGTCGCCGAGCCGGGCCGATGGCACGCAGATCGGGGCGGGCTGACGGGCGAACCAAACGTCGTGGAACTCACCGTCCGGTGCACGGACCGCAACGCCGATGTCGCCGTTGAAGACGCCGTTGAGGTAGTCGTTGCGCAGCACCATGACCGGCCGACCCGAGTACCAGGTGCCCCGGGCGCCTCGGCGCCGGCCGAGGTGCTCCTCGATGCGCCGGTTCCACTCGTCCGCGCCGCTGGGTCCCCGCCGGAGCGCACAGAGCACCTTGACGGCGGCCAGCCGGTCGAGGAGCCCACCCACCGACTCGCTGGTGCGGTCACCCCCTCGGACGAGGTCCCGTGCCGCGTCGACGAGGTCCTCGGCCTGCGTGCACAGCCTGCGGTCCAGCTCGGCACGCCGGGCCGGTCCGTCGGGGCCCTCCGGGTCGATCCACTCGATGCCGAACAGACCGCTGCGGAGCTGCTCGACCACCCGGTCCGGATCTCCGTCGCGGATCGAGCGGGCCAGTTCGGCGATCTGCGACCCACCTCGGACCCGGTGCATCGTCTGGAGCTCGACCGCACTCCCGGCGAGCCGGTCGGGCGGTCCCGGCTGGGCACCGTCGACCGGGTCCCGGCCGAGCAGGTCACCCAGCACGCTGCCCGCCTCGACGCTGGCGAGCTGGTCGGGGTCACCGACGAGCACGAGCGACGCCGTCGGGGGCACGGCGGCCAGGAGGTGTGCCATCAGGCCGAGCGAGACCATCGAGACCTCGTCGACGACCACCAGGTCGGCGGCGATCGGGTCGTCGGGACCGTGCCGGAAGCCCCCGCCCCGGCCACGACCCAGGAGCCGGTGGATGGTCGTCGCCTCGAGCGACCCGAGCACCTGGCGCTCATCCGGGGACAGGTCGTCGCCCAGCGCCTCGGCGGACCGTCTGATCGCCTCGGACATGCGGGCGGCCGCCTTGCCCGTCGGTGCCGCCAACCGGATGCGGTCGCCGGTGACACCTCCGCCTCCGGACCTGATCCACGCGGCGAGCATCGTCGCCACCGTCGTCGTCTTGCCCGTCCCCGGCCCGCCGGAGATCACCGCCAGCGCCGAGCGTGACGCCGCCCGAGCCGCGGCGATCTGGAGCTGGTCCGGTTCGCCGTCGTGGCGGGCGGCTGCGACCCGGAACATCTCCTCGACGCACTCGTCGTCGGGACCGAACGTGCCGCGCCGGTCGAGCGTGGCCCGCTCGGTCAGGTCGGCGGCGACGAAACGCTCCAGGACCCAGTGGCGGTACAGGTAGAGCAGCGAACCCTCGACGACCACGAGCGGGACCGAGGTGGAGGACCCGGCACCGTCGGGGGCCGCGCCCGCAGCAGGTGCAGCGGCAGTGCCGGGAGTGGCCGCCGGTGCACCGGCCAGGGGCGACCCGGCGACCAGGGCGGCCCAGGTCGCCGGGTCCGGCCACGACAACAGGTCCACCGCAGACGGGGCATCTGGACCGCTCCCGGCAGAGGACCACTCGCCACCGCCAGTTCGACCACCGGAGGTGCCCCCGGTGCGGTCACCGGTGTGGTCACCGGTTCCGGTGCTGACGTCGGCCTCGCCCTCGGTGCCCGTTGCGACCATCTCGGGCGCAGCGACGAGCGTCGGGACGACCTGGTCGGCAATGCGGGCCAGGTCGACGCACACCGAGCCGTGCTCGGGGGCACGCACGGCGAGCGCGAGCGCGAGTACCACCTCGGGCCGGTCCTCGCCTCCGAGGGATGCCAGGAGCGCGGCAGTCCG
>CAINRS010000005.1 GCA_903852755.1 uncultured Actinomycetes bacterium
CCCAGCCGACGCCCGCCGCCCCGAGCGCCAGGCCCGGCCTGCGGGTGCGACGGCTCGCCAGGACGCCGGTCAGTCCGAGTCCGAGCAGGTACACGCCGCTCACGTCGCCGCACGCCAGTGCGAGCACCACCCAGATCCACATGCGACCGGTTCGCCCCGCCCACAGGTCGTAGGCGGGGTGAAGAACTCGTCGAATTCACCGTCGAGGAAAGACCGGTCGACGAAGGCATCTCCCAAGACGAATCCGTTGCGACGCAGCCGTGGCTGGCCGGCGAGCCACCCGAGCGCCGATCCGAATCCCGGGACGGCCACCGGGCGCCGACCAGGGAAACGCCTCGCTGGCGTCAAGCGGACCTCGCCGTCCTGTCCGAGCCGGCTCTGGTGCTCCACCTGTCGCGAAGCGAGTTGGAACTCCGCTTCCTCACGACCGTCACCGCGTTCCAGGCGCCTCAGAACGTGGAGGTCGAGCGACTACGCATCGAACACTGGTTCCCCTACGACGACGCGACTGCCGACGCCTGCGGCGCAGGTCGCCCGCCGAAGCTCGCCGAACTCGCGGACGCCGCCCCGGAAGAGCGAGACTGTAGTCCGAATCGTGCCGGTGCTCGCCCTGACGGTCGGCCGGGTCCGCGTGGTGAACCGAGCGGCGGTGGCAGGATGGGCTCCGCTTCCAACGCGCTGCATCCAACCTCCTGCGACCGGAGTACCTCGCATGACCACCGCCACGTCCAGCCCGAAGTTCATGAAGTTCGCCGTCCCGTTCCTGGGGTTCGTCGGTGCCATCCAGGGCACGTGCCCGAACATCGCCAGCACGGCGCTGGTGGGCGCGTCGAAGTCGCTCGACATGGCCGGAAGCACACAGGCTCTCGCCGCCAGCGTCCAGACGCTGGCCGTGGCGGCCTCGGTGATCACCACCGGCTTCCTGGCCGACCGGTTCGGCCGCAGGCGCACGCTGATGGTGGCGTTGGTGGTCGGTGCGGTGGGCAACCTGATCGTCATGGCCGCGCCGACCTCCGCCATCTACATGCTCGGCATGGCGGTCACCGGCGTCGGACTCGGCGCCGTCTACTCGTGTGCGTTCGCGTCCATGAAGGCGGTCGTCCCCGCGGACCGGATGGCCGGAGCCGTCGGGATCTTCACCGCATCGTTGATGTTCAGCACGTTGGTCATGACCTTCATCGGCGGGGCGCTCACGAGCAGCAACTGGCGGTACGGATTCGTGCTGCTCCCGGCCGTCAGCATGCTCTGCCTCGTCCTGACGCCGATGATCGTGCCCACGCAGGTGCGGATCTCCGGCAACGACGCCGATCTGCCGGGTCAGGCGCTGCTGGCGCTCGGTGTCATCGCCTTCCTCTACGGCGTCAGCCGGATGGGCAACAGCCTGACCAGCCCGGGGACGCTGGTGCCGTTGCTCCTCGGCGTGCTGCTGATGGTCGGCTTCTACCTGCGGGAACGTTCGTACCCGGGCCACTTCTACCCGGTCGATCTGCTGCGCTCGCCGGTGTTCCTGGCGGCGCTCGCGGCTGGATTCGTCTACACGTTCGGTACCGCCGTGCTGTTCCTGCAGGCCACGAACCTCTGGCAGTACGTCAACGGTCTGCCGACCAGCAAGGTCGCCGTCTGGCAGCTGCCACTGCTGCTGTCCGGAGTCATCAGCGCCCTGCTGATCGGTCGCCTCATGGCCCGGGGCATGACCAACCGGACCGCAGCGATGATCGGGTCGGTCCTCACGGCCGCCGGCATGGTGCTGCTGGGCGTGTTCCACAGCTCCACCGACCTGATCGGATTCATGCCCGGCCTGATCCTCGGCGGCGCCGGCGTCGTGGTGTGCGCCGTGCCGTTCGGCAACCTGATCCTTCGTGAGGCTCCGCCCGACTTCCTGGGGCCGGTGACGTCGTCGCGCACGACGTTCGGGCAGTTCTTCTACACCCTCGGGTTCTCGCTCTCGACCGTCATGGTCGACCGGCTCACCCGGGGCGGCGTGATCGGCAAGCTCACCGCCGCCGGTGTCCCGGCCAATCAGCTGTCCTCGGGCATCGATGCCGTGCAGGTCTACGCGTCACGCGGGACGCAACCGTCGACGTCGTTCGGCAAGGAGGCGCTCGGCGACGGGATCGCCTCGTACGGTCAGGCGTTCGCCACGACGATGTACGCGGCTGCGGCCGCCGTCCTCGTCGCCGGTCTCGTCGCCATGTTGCTGCTCCGAGGTGGCGAGGGTGAGTCCCAGCCGCTGCCCGAGGTCGACCCCGAGAACGAGGCGACCGCCCCGGCCTGAGCCGAGGTCACCGGTCGTCGCTCTCGGCGGGCTCAGCCCTCGAACGCGGGTGTGCCGTCGATGTAGGTCGCGTGGATGGCGATGTCGGGCCACGACTCCGGGTCGCTCGACCACGGGTCGTCCGCAGCGACTGCGAAGTCGGCGCGCTTGCCCACCTCGAGCGTTCCTCGGTCATCGGCATGAATCTGCCACGCCGCGTTCGTGGTGATCGCCGTGAGTGCCTGCTCCGGTGTGACGCACTCGGCCGGGTTGAGCACCGAGCCGTCGGCCTGCAGCTTGCGCTGCACCGCGGTCCGCGCGCTGTGGAGCGGATCGATCTCGGTGACGTTGTAGTCGGAGTGGATCGAGGGACGGAGACCCGCTGCGTACGCAGAGGCGAGGCGGTCGAGGCGCCCGGCACGCTCGGGCCCGAGGATGGTGTCCCGGAACGCCGCGCCCCAGAAGTACACGTGGTTCATCAGGAAGCTCGGCGACACGCCGGCGGCGGCCATGCGGGTGAGCTGGTCGTCGGTGGTGAACGAGACGTGTTCGAACCGGTGACGCAGGTCGGTTCCCGCGTAACCGGGGAAGAGTTCCTCGGCCGCCTCCAGCGCGAACTCGACGGCTGCATCGCCGTTGGTGTGCACCATCAGTTGCCAGCCCGCGTCGAGTCCGACGCGCAGTGCGTCGCGCAGACCCTCGGGCGTCCAGTCGGCCTTGCCGCCGGTGTCCTCCCCCAGGTAGGGCTGCATGAAGTAGCCGGACCGTCCCTGGTTCGATCCGTCGGTGATGACCTTCCAGGCGTCGGCGCGCACCATCTCGTCACCGCTGAACGGGGTGACTCCGGCGGCGGCCCAGTCGGCGGCGGCCTCGGCCGGTGACTTGCCGCCGGCGAGCGAGAACTGCGCTGTCGACACCCGAACCGGGAGGCGGGCGGCGCCGTTCAACTGGTGCAGCAGTGCGTACTCGCCGATCCCGGCGATGCTTCCGGTGGCTGCCTCCCGCACCGACGTGACGCCTCGTCGGGCTGCGGCCATCAGGATCTGGTTGACCCCGGCGGCGATGTCCTGTGATGTCGGCTTCGGGAGCGGGCCGAGCATCACCATCATGGCCGGCGGCTCACCGATGGTTCCGTTGAGCCTGCCGTCGGTCCGGCCGAAGATGCCGCCGGGCGGATCCGGTGTGTCGTCGGTGACCCCAGCGGCAGCGAATGCCTTGGAGTTGGCGTAGAAGAAGTGACCCGAGGCGTTCATGATGAGGACGGGGTTGTCGGGGGCGACCTTGTCCATCGTGTCGCGGGTCAACACGGGCTCACCGGGGTACAGGCTCGGGTCGAAGTTGCGGCCCAGCACCCAGGCGCCGGGAGCGGCCTGCTTGGCGGCGGCGGCGATGGCGCCGACGACGTCGTCGAACTTCGGGTAGCGAGCATGCGACAGCTCGTTCCACGTCAGGTTCAACAGCGACGTCCAGATGTGCATGTGCGGGTCGATCAGACCGGGCAGGATCACGCCGTCCGGTGAGATCGTCTGCGTCGACGGTCCGACGAGCGCATCCATGTCGGCCTTCGTCCCGATGCCGATGATCGAGCCGCCGGACACGGCCATCGCCTCGGCGGGCGGAGCGGACGGGACGCCGGTCACGATCCGGCCGAGCACCAGCAGGTCGGCGCGATCTCCGGTCGTCGCACCGCGGGCGTGATGTGCGGGCTCCACCGTGGTCGAACCCGACCCCAGTGCGTGGTGGAGATGGGCCTTCGCGACCGGGCTCGCTGAACAACAGGCTGAGGACATCCGAACTCCCTTCGAGGAGCATGAGTGTAGGTCCCGGCCACGCAGCATCCGGTGTCGACGTCGGCGGTGTGATCGCGGCGCCTCCGATCGTCATCGGCTGGAGCTCAGTGTCGCACCCGGTACGCCAGATGTACGGCGCCGCTGGCGAAGCGACGTTCGTCGAGGAGCTCGAGGTCGAGCCGAATGTCCGCGGGGAGCGCCGGCTTGCCGGCGCCGAGGACCACGGGCCACACCACCAGAAGGATCTCGTCGACCAGACCGGCCCGCAGCGCGTGGCCGGCTCGCGTCCAGGTCGGTGCAACGTCGAACCTGCGCTGTTGGCGAGCCACCACTGCCGGCACCGCCGACCAGAGCCCGTCGCAGCGTGAGCGTTCGGCGTGATCGGAGGTGACCCGCCGCGGGATGCCCGAAGCGGCGTTCGCAGCAGGCTCGAGGAGCTTCAACTCAGAACGGGTCGGGGACGCTCCGGAGTTGGATGCCGGTCCAGCTGCGGGTGCGGGCCGCGCCGTGCTGGATGGCGGTGACGCCGGGCCGTTGGGCGAGCAGCCGTCCGAGGGCGATCTTCGACAGGGGTTGGAGTCCGCTGGTCTCGGCCCAGGTCCGGTAGGTCTCGTACAGGTCGGCCGCGGCAACGGTTGCTGTGGCCTCGAGGGTGCAGCACTCGTCGAGGAACACGCCGAGGAGGTCTTGGTCGTTGCGGTAGCCGGCGGTCGCAGCGTCGATCACGCTCGCTGAGCCGAGACCGTGGGTCTGCCAGTCGAGACAGCCCTGAATGGCCCAGTTGAGGATACCGGGCAGCTCGGCGCGGAGTTTGAGGCCGAGGTCGCAGTCGATCCGGTCGTCGGGGATCGCGGCGGTGAACGGGACGAGCCGGATGCGCCTCCAGATGCCGGTGTCGGTGCCGGTGATGCGGGGCAGGTGGTTGGTGGCCATCCAGATGTGATGGGTGGGGGTGAACTCGAAGTTTCGGCTGTGGGGCTGCCGCGCCCGGATTCGGTCGCCGCCGGTGAGGTCCTTCACGAGCGACTCGTCGAGACGATCCCCTGATCCGGTCTCGGAGGTGACGACGAGCCGACGGCCGAACAGGTCGGCCTGCCCGCCGGTCGGCCCACCGCCGTTGGTGCGACCCCGGCGGAGCAGCAGGGACCGCTCCGCTCGGATCCCGAGGTCGCGGCCGACGAGTTCGAGGATCATCTCGAGGAACGTCGACTTGCCGTTGCGGCCTGCGCCGTGGAGGCAGAACAGCACCTGGTCGGTGATCACCCCGGTGAGCGACGACCCGACCGCCCGTTGCAGGAATCCGGCGAGTTCGGTGTCGTTGCGGGTGACCTCGGTGATGAAACGGTCCCAGGTCGGACACTCGGCCTCGGAGTCGTGGACGACGGGGCTGCGGCTGGTGAGCAGGTCCGTCGCCCGGTGCGCCAGCAGCGTCCCAGTGCGGAGGTCCACCGTGCCGTTCGCGACGTTGAGCATCCACGGATCCGCGTCCCACTCATCCGAGGTGGTCGACAGGCGATGGTCGCCCTCGGCGAGCGCGACCATCGCCGCGATCCGAGCCTTGGACCGACACCCCCGCGCCGCGGCGACCACACCCGACGGACACGCACCGTCGGCACCGGTTGCGGCCGTCGTGATCTCCTCAGCGATCCGACGGGCGGTGCACCGGGCGAGTTGCAGCACCTCGCCGGTGCTCGCCTCGCTCCACCAGCCGCCCACATACCGGTCGCCGTCCTGCGACGGGGCCTGCCAGCGCATCCACACGCCGGCGTCCCGCCGGTAGCGGAGATGCGCCCGGTGGTCGACAGCGAAGCGTTCGGCGTTGGCGTCGTCGGACACGTCAGGCGCAACAGGCGGCGCTGTCGGAGGGACGTCAGGAACCGCAGGGGCAGAGATCTGATCGGACATGGTCGGTACACGCTCCTTCACCGCCCGGCAGGCTCCCGATGGGCCCTGAACAACCGAGCAGAGGCCCCGAACGTCCCCGGCACGCCCACAAGGTCACCGGCAAGAAGAACCTCTGCCTCGCCGGCGGCGTCGCGCTCAACTGCGTCGGCAACGGCGTGATCCTGCGCGAGAGTCCGTTCGAGCGGATCTGGATCCAGCCGGCCGCGGGCGACGCCGGCGGCGCGCTCGGCGCCGCGCAGTTCGTCTGGCACAACCTGCTGCAGAAGCCGCGCACCGTGCGGCCCGGCGACAGCCAGCGCGGCAGCCTGCTCGGCCCGAAGTACGAGCCCAAGGACATCAAGGCGTTCCTCGACGCGCAGGGCGTCGTCTACGAGGAGCACACGACG
>CAINRS010000006.1 GCA_903852755.1 uncultured Actinomycetes bacterium
CGGCGGCTGCGGTCGGCTCCACGTCGGCCGCCTGCGGACCTCCGGCACCACCGCTGCCCGCCCCGGCCGATCCGCTCGACGTCCTCTTCCCGCCGGACGCCCGCCGCCGGATCGTCACGGTCCGCCCCCGCAACCCCTCGGCGCCACCGGTGCTCCCCGGTCGGGGCAGTCGGTCCGCCCTGGTGGTGGGGGGCGGCATCGCCGGGCTCTCGGCGGCGCTCGAGCTGGCCGAGCGCGGGTACGCCGTGTCGATCCGCGAGGCCGACACGGTGCTCGGCGGTCGACTCGCCACCCGGGACCTCGACCCGGGGCTCGGTCGGACCTTCCGGGTCGAGCACGGACTCCACATGTGGTTCGACAACTACCGGACCTTCGCCGACATCCGTCACCGCCTCGGGATCGACCACCACTTCCGGCCGTACGACCAGGTCGACTTCATCTTCCGGGAGTACCAGCCCGAGCGGCTCGAGTCCACGCCGAAGCTGTTCCCGTTCAACCTCGCCGGCATCGTCGACCGTTCACCCAACCTCGAGTGGTCCGACGTGTTCGGGAGCCTGGGGATCTTCGGCGACCTGCTCGGTTTCACCATGCGCAACCTGTACCAGCGTCTCGACGGTGTCTCGTTCCTCGAGTGGATCGAACGCAACCGGGTGAGCCCTGCGTTCCGGGACGTGGTGTTCCTCCCGGCCGCACACGTCACCCTGAACCGGGTCGCCGACCTGTCGGCCGCTGAGATGCTCTTGTTCCAGCACCTGTACTTCACGTCCCAGCCCTTCGCGTTCGACCGTGAGGTCACCACCACCGACCACGCCACGGCGGTCATCGACCCGTGGGTGGCCCGCCTGCGGTCGCTCGGGGTGCAGGTGCGCACCGGGGCGCCGGTGGGTGGACTCCGGTTCGAGTCGGGTCGTGCGGTCGGGGTCGTGGACGAACCGGATCGGTACGACTGGGTGGTGCTCGCCACCGACGTCGGCGGCACCCGGGCGGTGTTGGGGGGCTCGACCGCCGACACCGCCTCGGCGCCCGCGCTGGCCGGACTGCGCGACCTCGTCGGACCGCTCGAGGTCGCCCCGCCCTACCGGATCCTGCGGGCGTGGTTCGACCGTCCGCTCGACCCGGGCCGACCCGATGTGATCGAGACCCCCCAGCACGACCCCGTCGCGCTCATCTGCCTGTTCCACCAGCTCGAGGACGAGTCGCGGGAGTGGGCCCGTCAGACCGGGGGCTCCGTGGTCGAGTTCCACCTGTACGCACTCGACGGCGACCTGGCGGACGTCGACGACGACGCCGTGTGGCCGGCGATCCGTCCGACCGTGCTCGAGGTCGTCCCCGAACTCGCCGACGCCCGGCTCCTCGGTTCGACCGTCGGGACCTACGAGAACTTCACGTCGTTCGCGACGGGGCAGGGCCTGGGTCGACCCGACCACGTCGGCGCCCGCAGCCAGGGCGTCACGAACGTCCTGCTCGCCGGCGACTGGGTGTCCTGCGCCGCGCCGTCGGCGCTCATGGAGCGGGCGGTGCTCACGGGTCGCCTGGCGGCCAACGAGTGCCTGCTCGCCGACGGTGTGCGCGAGGCCGGCTACTCCCACGTGAGCCCGTTCGGTCCGACACGCTGATCCCGGTCGGGGGCGTAGCGTGGTCGGGTGACCACGATCGACAGGTCCCGTCTGGCCGAGCTCACCGCCGCCGAGCAGCAGCGGTTCACCGAGCGGCACCCCCGCTCCGCCGCACTGCACGACCAGGCCGGCCGGTCGCTGCTCGCCGGGGTGCCCATGAACTGGATGACGCGGTGGCCCGGGCCATTCCCGGTGTTCCTCGACCACGCCTCCGGGGGTCGGTGCACCGACGTCGACGGGGTCGAGTACGTGGACCTGTGCCTGGGGGACACCGGAGCCATGACCGGACACGCCCTCCCGGTCACGATCGACGCGCTCACGGCCCAGTCGGGTCGTGGCATCACCACGATGCTCCCGTCCGAGGACGCCGTCACGGTCGGCGACGGTCTCCGAGACCGGTTCGGGCTGCCGGTGTGGCAGATCGCCATGACCGCAACCGACGCCAACCGGTTCGCGCTCCGACTGGCCCGCCACGCCACCGGCCGTCGCAAGGTGCTCGTGTTCAACTGGTGCTACCACGGGACGGTCGACGAGGCCCTGAACGTGCTCGACGATCGTGGTCGGGTGGTCCCGAGACCCGGGAACACCGGGTGGGCCGTCGACCCGGCCGAGTTCGTCGAGATCGTCGAGTTCAACGACCTCGAGGCACTCGGCGCGGTCCTGCACCGGGGGGAGGTGGCCGCCGTCCTCGCGGAGCCGGCGCTCACCAACATCGGGATCGTCCCACCGGACCCCGGGTTCCACGAGGGGCTCCGACGGCTCACCCGGGAGACGGGGACGCTGCTCATCATCGACGAGACCCACACGATCTGCGTCGGCCCCGGCGGTGCCACCCGCGCGTGGGGGCTGGAGCCCGACATGTTCGTGATCGGCAAGCCGATCGGGGGCGGGGTGCCGTGCGCCGCCTACGGCATGACCGCCGAGGTCGCCGCGTCGGTGATCGGGGCGGCGAGCGGGGACGACGCCGACGTGTCCGGGATCGGCGGGACCCTCACGGCGAGTCCGCTGGCGCTCGCTGCGGTCCGGGCGACGCTCGCCGGCGCGCTCCGGGAGGAGGACTTCGACATCAGCATCCCGCTGGCCCAGCGGTGGGCCGACGGTGTGCAGGGGGTCATCGACGACCGTGGGCTGCCGTGGACGGTGCACCGGCTCGGGTGCCGCGCCGAGTACTGGTTCTGCCCGCCACCCCGGAACGGGGGACAGGCCGCAGCAGCCATCGACCACGAGCTCGACGCATTCCTGCACCTGTGGTGCCTCAACCGGGGCGTGCTGCTCACACCGTTCCACAACATGGCGCTGTTCTGCCCGGCGCACACGGTCGACGACGTGGACCTGCACACCGAGGTGTTCGCCGGCGCCGTCGGCGCCCTGCTCGGCTGACAGCGGCGCCGGTTCAGACGCGACGCTCGTAGTGCGACACCGGAGGCCGTGGTGTCGAGCCGGCGACCCACGAGTCGTCCGGCCACACGGGGACCAGGTCGTGCACGTCGGCCAGTCCACGGGCGACGTCCCGGGGGCACCGTCCGCGGCAGTCTGCGGTGTCGACCGCAGTGTCGCCGTCCGGGCCTCGTGTCGTGACGAGGACCGTGACGCCACCACCGACGGCCGGTCGCAGGTCGATGGCCGTCACCTGTGCTGCGCCGGCACCGGGATCGGGTTGCGTCGTGCCCCACACGTCCTCCAGCGAACCGGAACGCAGGGCCGGCGACGATGGGGAAACCTGCCCACCCGGGCAGCGGTCCGGGCGATCCCGTACGCTCCGGTCACCACGACCGGAGCCCGAGGAGGCCGACGATGAGTGCACCACTGCGCTACCTGCTGAGCGACGACGAGATGCCGACCACCTGGTACAACCTGGTCGCCGACCTGCCCGAGCCACCGCCGCCGGCGCTGCACCCGGGGACGCTCGAGCCCGCCGGGCCCGACGACTTCGCGCCGTTGTTCCCGATGGAGCTCATCATGCAGGAGGTCACCACCGACCGGTACGTCGACATCCCCGGTGAGGTGCTCGACGTCTACCGGCTCTGGCGGGCGACCCCTCTGCACCGGGCCCGTCGTCTCGAGGCTGCGCTCGGGACGCCGGCACGGATCTACTACAAGTACGAGGGCACCAGTCCGGCCGGTTCGCACAAGCCCAACACCGCCGTCCCGCAGGCGTACTACAATGCTGCCGCAGGGGTCCGGAAGCTCACCACCGAGACCGGGGCGGGGCAGTGGGGCACCGCGCTGGCGTTCGCCTGCCAGATGTTCGGCCTCGAGTGTGAGGTCTGGCAGGTCCGGGCGAGCTACGACCAGAAGCCCTACCGCCGGGCGATGATGCAGGCCTTCGGGGCGACCGTGCACCCGTCACCGTCCGAGGTGACCGAGTACGGCCGGTCGCTCCTCGCCGCCGACCCGGACAACCCGGGATCGCTCGGTATCGCGATCTCCGAGGCCGTCGAGGTGGCGGCCCAGGACCCGGAGATCCGCTACGCACTCGGCTCGGTGCTCAACCACGTGCTGATGCACCAGACGGTCATCGGCGAGGAGGCGCTGCTCCAGATGGCCAAGGCCGGGGACACCCCGGACCTGATCATCGGCTGCACCGGCGGTGGCTCCAACTTCGCCGGACTGAGCTTCCCGTTCATCCGCGAGAAGCTCGCCGGGCGCATGTCCCCGGTCGTGCGAGCCGTGGAACCGGCGGCGTGTCCGTCGCTCACCCGTGGGGTGTACGCCTACGACTTCGGTGACACCGCCGGCACGACGCCGCTGATGAAGATGCACACGCTGGGCCACGACTTCATCCCGGACCCGATCCACGCCGGAGGACTCCGCTACCACGGCATGAGCCCGCTGATCAGCCACGTCTACGAGCTGGGCCTGATCGAGGCCGAGGCGATCAACCAGACCGACTGCTTCGCCGCAGGCGTCCAGTTCGCCCGCACCGAGGGCATCGTGCCGGCACCGGAGCCGACGCACGCCCTCGCCGCGACCATCGCCGAGGCGCTGGCCTGCAGGGAGACGGGTGAGGAGAAGGTGATCCTCACGGCGCTGTGCGGTCACGGCATGCTCGACATGGCCGCCTACGACCGCTACTTCGAGGGCGGGATGGTCGACTACGAGTACCCGGCCGAACAGGTCGCCGCAGCGCTCAGCAGGATCCCCCAGGTCCCGGCCTGAGTCGGTCGCTCCCTCGAGCGCGATCGTCGGACGCGATCCCGGGGCGGCTGCCGATCGACGGGGTGCCGAAGCGCTCGCGGCGCGACGACCCTCCGCCGGCCGGCAGGTGTGTCGGCTGGCACTGGACGATTCCCACGGGGCGGGTGCGGATGAGGCATGATGCGTTCGTGGCTTCGGCCACGGATACGTCGTCCTCCCATCCACCCTTCCTCTCCCATGGACGGCGTAACCGGGGGACACTCCTCACCGGCTTGATGGGGTCCGGTGAGGAGTAGCCCCCACCTGCGTGCCGAGGAGGTCCCGCCCGACCGCATCCGGGCCGACCCGTCCGTCGGTCTCGTCCGCCGGTCTCGTCCGCTCGGGTCGGCCTCAGTCGGTGGCGTTCACCAGGTGGTCGGCCGCCATCGTGAAGTAGTCGAGGAACTGGCGTTCCACCACGACCAGGTCGGCGTCGTCCAGGTCCGTGGCGGTCGTCGTGTCCGTGTCGCCCCGGAGCGTCGCCGAGAGCGCGGCGGTCATCGCGTCGAGCCACCGGTCGCGTGCTCCGAGGTCGATCCGGTACGGAGCGTGTCGCATGCGCAGACGCGGGTGACCCCGACGGTCCGAGTACGTGGTCGGTCCGCCCCAGTACTGGGCCAGGAACAGCGAGAGTCGTTCCGCCGCCGGCCCCAGGTCGTCCGGGTCGGGGTAGAGCGACAGCAGCACCTCGTCGTCGCGGACCCGGTCGTAGAACCGTCGGGCGAGTTCGTCGAAGAACGGTTGACCGCCCACCACCTGGTACATGCTCGCCACCGGTGCGGGGTCCGACGTCGCCGCCGGACCGCTCGCCGGCCCCGGTGGGCCCGTCGACGGCCGACCGACGCCCGGCGCGCCGACCGGGATGCGCAGTCCCGGTCCGTCCGATCCACCCGGGGTGTCGTCGTCGCCCACGTCGACATGGTCCCCCGCACGATGGTTCGTCGCCAGCCGCCCGTCGCCGGCCGCTCCGGAGTGGGCCGTGACGAGCGTGCCCGGAGTAGCATCTCGAGCCGTGGGTCAACCGGTGTCTGTCATCGAGAAGCGGTCGAGCCGGCCGGGTGTGGTGCGGTTCGAGATCAACCGGGTGCTCACGGGCACCGGGCACGAGCGGTACGCCAAGGGTGAGCCGGTGCTGGGGGATCGTCCGCCTGACGTGCTCGCCCGCCGACTCCTCGAGCGTGGTGGGATCGACCGGATCCACATCAACTCCAACGTGGTGACGGTCGACCTCTCCAAGGGTGCCGACGACACCTCGGGGATCGCCGAGATCATCACCGACCTCTACACCTACTACCGCCCCGGTGTGGAGGTTCCGACCCCGGAGTCGTTCGCCGCTCCGGCTGACTGAAGCCGGCCGGCTGGAGGCACTTGCGCAGTATCGAACACCTGTTCGATACTGCTGGGTGTGAGCGGGGACCGGGCACGACGTCTCGACGATCTGCGTGAGCTGGTCGCGTCCGTCGAGCCGGTGGTGGCGGCCCACGAGCGGGTGCTCCCCGTGGACCCGGCCGTCGCCCGGCTGCTGCCGGCCGGCGGCCTGCGGCGGGGCACGATGCTCTGGGTCGGCGGGACGAGCGGGGCCACGTCCCTGGCGCTGGGCCTGCTCGCCGGGCCGACCCGGCACGGTGCGTGGGTGGGGGCGCTGTCGGTCTCGTCGGTCGGGTGGCCGGCAGCGGCCGAGCTCGGGGTGGACCTCCACCGTGTCGCAGTGGTCCGGGCCGGTGGGCCGGACTGGTCGGTCGCCGCTGCGGCCCTGGTCGACGCCTTCGACCTGGTGCTGTGCGGACCGGACCACCAGCCGACCCGCCGTGACGTCCTCCGGCTCGCAGCCCGGGCCCGGGAGCGGGGTTCGGTGGTCGTCGCGTTCGGTGAGGACCACCACGAGCGGGCCTGGCCCGGGGTGCACCTGCGCCTGCACGTGGAGCCGGGCCACCCCGCCCGCTGGCTCGGGCCGGATCAGGGGTGGGGCCACCTCACCGGTCGCCGCCTGAGGGTGACGGTCTCGGGCCGTCACGGGGTGGACCGGCCCCGTTCGGTCGACCTCTGGTCCCCCGGTCCAGACGGCACCGTCGCCACCGGGGACGTCCCGGACGCTGGTGTGGCCACGGTCCTGCAGTTCCCCCGGCGTCCGGCCTGAGGTCCCGCGTGGGCGTCGATCCCGACCCCCGGTTGCGTTCCCTCGCCGTCGAGGTCGCCGACCTGCCGGCGGTGGCGGTCGGCCGACCGGTGGACGTCCCCGTCGCCGTCCTCCACGCCAACCGGATCGTGGCGTCCTCACCGGTGGCCCGAGCCGCTGGCGTGACCATCGGGCTGCGGCGCCGCGAGGCGCAGTCGCGGTGTCCGACCCTCGAGCTGCACCCTGCCGACGGCAACCGCGACGCCCGGGCGTTCGAACCGGCACTCCGGTCGATCGAGGAGCTCGCCCCGCGGGTCGAGGTCGTCCGTCCCGGTCGCTGCGTGGTGCCCACCCGGGGTCCGTCCCGCTACCACGGTGGTGACCGTGCCCTGGCCGACCTGGTCCTGGGTCGGGTCCGTTCGGCCCTCGGTCCGGCCGCGGTCGTCGGGGTCGGCGTCGCCGACGGACCCCGGGCCGCCCAGGTCCTGGCCGTCGAGTCGCTCCGTCACCACTCGCCGGTGGTGGCCCCTCCCGGAGCGACCGCCGTCCACCTCGCCCCGTTGCCGGTGCGGGTCCTCGGGTCGGTCGTCGCCGACGTGGACCGGCCCGCCGGCTCCGATGGGAGTCTCCCGGACCTGCTCCGGCGGCTCGGGGTGCGGACCCTCGGACACCTCGCTGCGCTGCCGGCCCCGGACGTCTCGGCCCGGTTCGGCGTCGCCGGACGGTTGGCCCACCAGGTCTCGACCGGTTGCGAGACCGTTCCGGCGGACGTGGTGGACCCACCCCTCGACCTGGCCGTGGCGAGCGAACTGGACCCCCCGGTCGACCGGGTCGACCGGGTCGCCTTCACCGCCAAGGTGCTCGCGGACGAGTTCACCGCCCGACTCGGTGGGCGGGGACTGGCGTGCACCAGGGTGCTGGTCGTGGTCGAGACCGTGGACGGGGAGCGGTTCGAGCGACTGTGGCGCCACGAGGGGAGGCTGACCGCGTCGGCGGTGGCCCAGCGGGTCCGCTGGCAGCTCGACGGCTGGTGTCGCAGTCACCGTCCCAGCGGCAGTCCCAGTGGCAGCGGTGACAGGGGTGACAGCAGTGACAGCGGTGACCGGCCCGACGCTGGCGTGTGCCGGATCGAGCTGGTGCCCGACCAGATCGTCCCCGACGCCGGTCGTCAGCTCGGCTTCTGGGGCGGTTCGGACGAGGTGGCCACCTCGGCGCTGCGGGCGCTGGCCCGGATCCAGGGGCAGCTGGGGGTCGAGTCGGTGCTCGTCCCCGAGTGGCGTGGTGGTCGTGCGCCCGCCGAGCAGATCCAGTTGGTCCCGCTCGAGGGCGTGGACCTCGACGCCCGTGCCGACCGTCCGTCGGCCCCGTGGCCGGGTGCCATCCCCTCTCCTGCGCCGGCCCGGATCTGGCCGTCCCCCCGCCCGGTCGAGCTCGTCGACGCAGGTGGTGGGCCGGTGAGGGTCAGTGGCCGGGGCGAGCTCAGCGGTGTCCCGCACCGGTGCCGGATCGACGGTGCGGACTGGGTCCGGGTGGGTTCGTGGGCGGGTCCGTGGTGCAGTGACGAGCGGTGGTGGGACGCCACGGCCCACCGGCGGCGGGCCCGGCTGCAGCTCGTGCTGTCCACCGGTGTCGGTGACGTCGCGCACCTGGTGGCCCTCGAGTCGGGGTCGTGGTGGCTGGAGGCGACCTACGACTGACGTCCGCTGGTGCGATCCTCAGCACCGGGTGCCCGTCCGGGGTCCGGAACTGCGAGAATGGACGGGTCGTGTCGGACGGGTCGGTCCGGCGGAGAACACAGGAGCGACCGCACATGTCCGATGCTGCCGAGGCCAGGGTCCTGATCGTCGAGGACGAGGAGGCGCTCGCCGCAGGGGTGGCCCGGGGGCTCACCGACGACGGGTTCGAGGTCGTGGTCGTCCACGACGGTCTGTCCGGACTCGAGCGGGCCCGACAGGACGACATCGACGTGGTGGTGCTCGACATCATGCTGCCGGGGATGAACGGCTACAAGGTCTGCAGCACGCTGCGCGACGAGGGCATCGGGACGCCGATCCTCATGCTGACGGCCAAGGACGGGGAGTACGACGAGGCCGAGGCGCTCGACACCGGTGCCGACGACTTCCTGTCCAAGCCCTTCAGCTACGTCGTCCTGGTGGCCCGCATCCGGGCGCTGCTGCGTCGGTCCGCCGACGGGCGCGGGCAACCCCTCGTGATCGGCGACCTGAAGCTCGATCCGCTGTCGCGCACCTGCTGGCGGGGTGAGACCCGGGTCGAGCTGACCACCCGGGAGTACGAACTGCTCGAGGCGCTGATGCGCCGGCCCGGTCAGGTCCTCGACAAGCAGGACCTGCTCGACAAGGTCTGGGGCGAGGACTTCGAGGGCGACCCGAACGTGGTCGAGGTCTACATCGGCTACCTCCGCAAGAAACTCGACCGGCCGTTCGGTCGCAACGACATCCGCACGGTGCGCGGCGTCGGCTACCGCATCGGCGCCGAGGACCGTGGCTGAACTCGCGGTCCGCCGACGAGTCACCCTGGGCGAGCGGTGGCGCAACTCGGTCCGGTTCCGCTCCACCGCGATCGTGGTGGTCGTCGTCGGTGCCGCTCTGGCGGTCGGCCTGTTCGTGATCGACCAGTGGTTGAGCGTTGCGCTGCGCAACGACATCGCCAACCGGAGCAGCCGGGTGGTCGAGTCCATGGCCGACGCGCTCGTGCAGGGCCAGGTCCCCGCAGAGCTCTTCTCCTCGCCCGCCGAGTTCCAGCAGCGCATCGCTGCGTCACCCGACCCCGGTCCGCTCGGCGCGCTCGAGAACTTCGACGAGGTGGTCTCGTCGACCTACTTCTACCTGGACGGTCCGGCGTTCTCGCAGCTCAAGGTGCGGGGCGTCGACGATCGTGGCAGGCTCGTGCTGTTCGGACGGGACGCGCCGATGATGCCCCCGGCGGAGGAGTCCTTCGAGGTGACCCGGACGGTGCCGACCCGGTGGGGTGAGCTGACCATCCACGCCGTGTCGTCGGTGGGCGAGGTCGATCGCTCGGTGGCGGCGTTCCGCAACGTCCTGGTCCCGCTCTTCTTCATGTTGACGCTTGCAGCGGGCTACCTGACCTGGAAGATGACGGGACTCGCGCTCGCCCCGGTGGCCGAGATGACCCGGAAGGTGCGGCAGATCACCGCCACCGGGGGACAGGACGCCAGGGTTCCGGTGTCGCCGGTCGGCGACGAGGTCACCGATCTCGGGGAGACCCTCAACGCCATGCTCGAGCGGGTGCAGCAGGCGTCACAGCGGCAGCGGCAGTTCGTCTCGGACGCCAGCCACGAGCTCCGCTCGCCCATCGCGTCGATCAAGACGCAGCTCGAGTCGGCGCTGCGGCACCCCGACCAGGCCGACTGGCCCGAGGTGGCCCAGGTCGTGCTCGCCGAGGACGAGCGACTCAACCACCTGGTGGCCAACCTGCTCGCCCTCGCCAAGGTCGACGAGGGTCGGCCGACGCCCCGGGGCGAGGTCGACCTCGATGAGCTGGTCCTGGCCCAGCGGCCCCGGCTCGCATCCGGTTCGTTCGACCTGAGCGGGGTGCTCGCCGGTCGGGTCTGGGGCAACCAGGACGAGCTGACCAGCGTCGTGCGCAACCTGCTCGACAACGCCGCCCGCCACGCCGCCAGCAAGGTCTCGGTGTCGCTCCAGACCATCGGACCGTGGGTGGTGCTGCGCGTCGGTGACGACGGGCCCGGGGTGCCCGTCGCCAACCGGGCGGCGATCTTCGAGCGGTTCACCCGCCTCGAGGACGGCCGGGCCCGTGACCAGGGTGGTGCCGGTCTCGGACTGGCGCTCACCAAGCGAATCGTCGAGCAGCACGGCGGGCACGTCGTCGTCGAGGACGATCCACTGGGCGGGGCGTGCTTCGTGGTCACCCTGCCCTCCGCCGACCGGCAGTCGGGTCTCGAACCCGAGCCAGAGGACGTCGACGAGTTCGACCCGGAGCCGGCCCCCCGCCCTCAGGAGGCGCCGACGCCGACGTTCGGCTGAGCGGGCCGGGCGTCGCAGTCGTCGCGGAGTCGACGCTCGAAGGCGCCGCGGGGCAGCGGTGGTGCGTGCAGGAAGCCCTGGACCAGGTCGCAGCCGGCGTCGACGAGGAACGCTCGCTGCGCCTCGGTCTCGACTCCCTCGGCCACGGCCAGGATGCCCAGGTTGTGCGCCATCGACACGATGGTCCTGGTGATCGTCCCGCTCCGACCGTCACGCAGGTCGTTCACGAACTGGCGGTCGATCTTGAGCGCGTGCAGTGGGAGCGAGTGCAGGTACGACAGCGACGAGTAGCCCGTCCCGAAGTCGTCGAGGGCGATCAGGAAGCCCAGCTGGTCGAGCTCGGCCAGCCGGCGGGCTGCGGCGCGCAGGTCCTGGACCAGCAGGCTCTCGGTGATCTCGAGCTCGATGCGCTCCGGAGGGACCCCCGCCTCGGCGAGCACCCGGGAGAGTCGCTCGACGTACTGGGGGTGTTCGAACTCGGTGGCCGAGACGTTGACGGCGATCCGGGCCTCCGGGGGCAGGAGGCCCGCGTCCGACCACCGACGGACGTCGCTCGCCACGGTCGACAGCACCAGGTCGCCGATCGCGACGATCGAGCCGTTGGACTCGGCGGCGGGGATGAACACCGACGGTGGGATCGGGCCCCGCAGCGGGTGGTGCCAGCGAAGGAGCGCCTCGGCAGCCGCCAGCGCACCGGTGCGGAGGTCGAGGAGCGGCTGGTAGTGGACGTCCACGTCGTGGTTCGCCACGGCGGTACGCAACTCCGGTTCGACCGCCATGCCCCGGTGCACGTGGTGCGCCCCGCCGCTCGGGTGGAACTCGACCGGATGCCGGAGGTCGATCCGGCTGGCGGCGACGGCCCGGTCGGCGGCCAGCAGGAGGGCGTCGGCCGACTGGGCGTCGCCCGGTGCCCGGGCCACACCCACCGACACCGTCACCCGGACGCTCAGGTCGTCGACCCGGAAGGGTTCGCTCAACCGTCGTTGGACCTCCTCGGCCAACCGGCGCAGGCGGCTGTCGAACGCCAGGCTTGCCCCGTCGGCCCGGAGCACCACCAGGAACTCGTCGACCCCGATCCGGCCGAGTTCGACCCCCCGGTCGGCGAGGTCCCGGAGTCGTCCGGCGACCTGGACGAGGATCGTGTCGCCGACTGCAGGCCCGAACGACTCGTTGATGGCCCGGAATCCGTCGACGTCCACGTGGAGGACCCCGACCCGCACCCCGCTGCTGGCGGCCGCGACGTCCTGCATCAGCGAGCCGACGACCTGCACGATCCTGGAACGCGAGGCGAGCCCGGTGAGCGGGTCGGAGCCCGCCAGTCGGTCGAGCGCGGCTGCGGTCCGGCGGTCGGGGGTCTCGTCGCGCAGGACGACCACCGCCCCCGTGGGCGCCCCGGAGCCGCACAGGGGCAGCGGGTGGGCGCTCATCGAGCACCACGGCCGGTCGCCCCGGACGTGGCGGGGTGTGAGCGTCGGACCGGAGGTGGACCGGGCGGTCCGCAGCGCTGTCACCGGCGGGGTCGTCCCGGGGTCGGGCGTGGTGCCGTCCTCGAGCATCAGGTCCCACGGCGGGTCGTGCACCGTCCGGTCGAGGAGCTGCTGCTCGCTGCGGCCGACCATCCGGCAGAAGGCTGCGTTGACGCTCGTGATCCGCCCGGTACCGTCGACCAGCGCCACGCCCTGGTCGAGGACGCTCGTCACGTCGGCGAGGTCCCCGGGGCCGGCCGTCGGGGTCGCGTCCGCCTCGACCGGTCGCGCCACCGCGAGGACCACCGGTGTGCCGCCGTGGTCGTGGCGGCTCAGCCAGAGCCGCACGGGCTCGGCCCCTGCACCGGTGCGCAGGTGCGAGGAGAGCAGCTCCGACCGGGGTCCGTCGATCCCCCCGCACACGGCGGCCCACCGCTCGTCGTCGAGGGGCGGTTCGAGCAGCTCGCCGATCGGCCGGCCGACGTCACCGTCGGCGGAGCCGGCTTCGGCGACGGTGTCCGCGGCGACGGTGTTCGCAGCGACGATGCGGCCGGATCCGGCCTCGACGATCCACGCCGGGGTGTCGAGGTGGTCGATCGCGGCGAGGGCCAGACCGACGAGCTCACCACTCACCTTCGCGTGCCTCCGACTCGTCCCCACCCGCTGGGTGCGGCGCACCCCGCTGCTCTCGCAGGCTAGGAGGACCGACGACCGGACGGGTGGATGGAGCAGTGTCCTCGGACCCACCCCGGGGAGGTGGTCCGACCCGTCAGTCGATGCGTCCGGCCGCCCGTGCGGCGTCCTCGGTCGCAGCGAGCTGGGCGTCGATGAGCCCGAGGCCCGCCGACCAGAACCCGGGGTCGGCCAGGTCGCAGTCCACGATCCGTCCGAGGGACTCAGGATCGGTCGACCCCCCGGCCCGCAGCAGCTCCAGGTAGGCGGGCACGAAGTCGTCGCCCCGTTGTTGGTAGCGGGCGTACACCGACAGCGCGAGCAACTGGCCGTAGGCGTAGGCGTACACGTAGCCGGGTGTGGCGATGAAGTGGGGGATGTAGCTCCACCAGGTCAGGTAGCCGTCGGTGAGCTCGACGGCGTCGCCGAGCATGCGGCGCTGGGAGTCCCCCCAGAGCTCGCCGAACCGCTCGACGGAGATCTCGCCCTCGTCCCGACGGGAGCGGTGGACGGCGTCCTCGAAGCGGTTCATGGCCACCTGTCGGAACACCGTCGCGATGGAGTCCTCGAGCGACGCCGCGAGCAGGGCGAACCGCTGGCCCGGGTCCTCGATCCGGTCGAGGAGCGCCGAGTTGGTCATGGTCTCGCCGAACACCGACGCCGTCTCGGCGAGGGTGAGGGGGGTGGACTGGTGGAACACCCCCTGCTCCCGCGACAGGTAGGCGTGCACGCCGTGGCCGAGCTCGTGGGCGAGCGTGAGCACGTCCCGGTTGCTCGACGTCCAGTTCAACAGCACGTACGGGTGGTGTGACGGGACGGTGTAGGCGCAGAACGCGCCCGGTCGCTTCCCGGGTCGCACCGGAGCGTCGATCCACCCCTCGTCGACGAACCGCCGGGCGATCCCGGCGAGCTCGGGGGAGAAGCGGTCGTACGCGTCGAGCACGATGCCGGTCGCCTCGCTCCACCCGATGCTGGACTCGTCGTCGGCGACCGATGCCATCCGGTCGTAGTCGGCGAGCCGGTCGAGGCCGAGGACCTGCGCCTTGAGGGTGTACCAGCGCTGCGGGATGTCGTATCGGGCCACGACGGCCTCGACGAGCGCCTCGACCGAGTCGTCGCTTGCCTCGTTCGCCAGGTTCCGGGCCGAGATCCAGCTCGGGTATCGGCGGAGTCGGTCGTCGGTGGACTTGTCGAGCAGCAGGGTGTTGAAGATGTAGGCCCGGGTCCGCAGTCCCGGCTCCAGGCCGGCGGTCACGGCGGCGGCTGCGGTGGCGCGCACGTCGCGGTCGGGGTGCTGCAGCAGGGTCAGCCCCTGCTCGAGCGCGACCTCACCGCCGAGTTCATCGGGGAGCGACACGACGACCGCCGAGGTCTGCTCGTCGAACAAGCGGACCCACGCCGCCGATCCGCTGGGGTGGAAGGCGGTGAGCACCCGTTCCTCGGGCTCGCCGAGCAGGTGGTCGCGGTAGCGCCGGACCGACCGCAGGTGGTGGGCGCAGAAGTCCAGTCGGGGATCGGCGAGCAGTTCCTCGGCCCGCTCGTCGGGGACGGCGGCCCACTCGAGTTCGAAGAAGACGAGTTGCTCGGCGAGGGCCGTGGTGCGCTCCTGGACGACCATCATCGCCGCGCCCCGTTCGGGGTCCGTCACGTTCTCCGACAGCCGCAGCATGACGTAGTTGCCGACGCGGCCCTGCAGGTCGGCCAGCTCGGCGGACCGCTGCATCGCCTCGGCGAGGGCCTCGGCCGACAGTTCGACGATGGTGCCCCGCAGGTTGGCCAGTTCGGCGGCGAGCACGTCGGCCCGGTCGAGCAGTTCCTCCACGGTCCGTCCGTCGAGCAGGCCCTCGAGGTCCCACGCCACGTCGGCGGCGGTCAGGTCGGTGTCGTCGGTGGGGGTGGTGGTGTCGGTCACGTCGGCAGGCTACGTGCCGTGGTGCCGGGAGCGGTCCCGGCACCACCGGTGGATGCATCGAACGTGTGTTCGATAACCTGCCGGTGTGGGGTTCACCAACCCGGATGTCCCGTGGTCCGAGCTCGAACGTCGTCTCTCCGATCGTCCTGCGTCCGCGCCGGCCGGTGGTGGTCCGGACGCGGACAGGCCGGGTGACGGCAGCGACGCGCCGGCGTGGTCGCGACGCCGGGCGGCCTACGAGCCGCCGGCCGACCTGTCGGCCGGCGCCGTCCCCGGTGACCGACCCCGTTCCGGTTACGCCGAGCTGCACTGCCACTCGGCGTGCTCGTTCCTGGACGGGGCATCGCTCCCCGAGGCGCTGGTCACCGAGGCGGCCCGACTCGGTCTGGACGCCCTGGCGCTCACCGACCACGACGGCTGCTACGGCGTGGTGCGGTTCGCCGAGGCGGCCCGGGCGGTCGGTCTGCCGACGGTGTTCGGGGTCGAGCTGACGTTGAACGCCGAGGGTCCCCGCGCCGGTCCGCCCGACCCGTCGGGTGAGCACCTGCTCGTGCTCGCCCGTGACCCCGAGGGGTACGCCGCCCTGTCGTCGCTGGTCGCGCAGGCCCAGATGGCAGGGGAGAAGGGTCACCCACGGTTGTCCTTCGCCGAGGTGGCCGAGGCGGCCTCGGGTCGGGCCCGGGGTCACTGGGCGGTCCTGACCGCCGGCCGCAAGGGGGTGGTGCCCGCCCGTCTGGCCGGTGCGGGCCCCGCTGCGGCCGAGCGGGAACTCCGCAGCCTGGTGGCGGCGTTCGGGTCGGACCACACCTTCGTGGAGCTCTGGGACCACGGGGACCCGCTCGACTCGGCCCGCAACGACGCCCTGGCCGGGCTGGCGACCCGGGTGGGGCTCCGGTGCGTCGCCACGAACGCCGTCCACTACGCCACCCCGGCCCAACGGCGCCTGGCCTCGGCCCTCGCAGCCGTGCGGTCCCGGCGGAGCCTGGACGAGATCGACGGCTGGCTCCCGGCCGGCTGGCAGGCGCACCTCCGCTCCGCCGACGAGCAGCGTCGCCGGTTCGCCCGTCACCCGGGTGCGGTCGAGGCGGCCGGCGCCCTGGGTCGGGAGTGCGCCTTCGACCTGTCGCTCGTGGCCCCGGCCCTGCCCCCGTACCCGTGTCCGGCCGGTCCCGACGGGGCCCCGCTCACCGAGGCGGAGTTCCTCCGTCTGCTGGTGGACCGGGGTGGCGTCCGCCGGTACGGCCCCCGTCACGCCGAGCGGGTGCCCGGGGCGTGGGCCCAGATCGACCACGAACTCGACCTGATCGAGCAGCTCGGGTTCTGTGGGTACTTCCTGGTGGTCTGGGATATCGTCGAGTTCTGTCGACGGTCGGCGATCCTCTGCCAGGGCCGCGGGTCGGCCGCCAACTCGGCGGTGTGCTTCGCGCTCGGCGTCACCGCCGTCGACGCCGTCCAGCTGGGACTGTTGTTCGAGCGGTTCCTGTCCCCGGCCCGGGACGGGCCACCCGACATCGACCTCGACATCGAGTCCGACCGCCGTGAGGAGGTCATCCAGTACGTCTACCAGCGGTACGGCCGGTCGCACGCCGCACAGGTCGCCAACGTGATCACCTACCGCGCCCGTTCCGCAGTGCGTGACGCAGCACGCGCACTCGGGTACGCACCGGGCCAGCAGGACGCCTGGTCCCGTCAGGTCGACCGGTGTCGGGGTGTCCCGGCGGTCGACGCGTCGCTCGCCGGTGCCGACGCACCCGGCGGGGTCGACATCCCGTCGTCGGTCCTCGAACTCGCCGCCGAACTCGAGGACCTGCCCCGTCACCTGGGCATCCACTCGGGTGGGATGGTCATCTGCGACCGGCCGGTCGTCGAGGTCTGCCCGGTCGAGTGGGCCAGCATGCCGGGCCGCTCGGTGCTGCAGTGGGACAAGGACGACTGCGCCGGCGCCGGGCTCGTGAAGTTCGACCTGCTCGGCCTGGGCATGCTCTCCGCGCTGCACCGCTGCGTCGACCTGGTGCGGGACCACCACGGCGTCGAGGTGGAACTGGCCACGATCCCCCAGGAGGACGCCGTCTACGACATGCTCTGCCGGGCCGACTCGGTCGGGGTGTTCCAGGTGGAGTCGCGGGCCCAGATGGCGACGCTGCCCCGACTGCGACCCCGGTGCTTCTACGACCTGGTCGTCGAGGTCGCGCTGATCCGTCCGGGACCCATCCAGGGCGGGTCGGTCCACCCCTACATCCGGCGGCGCCGGGGCGAGGAACCTGTCACCTACCTGCACCCGGCGCTCGAACCGGCCCTCGCCAAGACACTGGGGGTCCCGCTGTTCCAGGAGCAGCTCATGCAGGTCGCGATCGACGTGGCCGGATTCACCCCCGCCGAGGCCGACCAACTGCGGCAGGCGATGGGTTCCAAGCGTTCCACCCAGCGCATGGCCGCCCTGCGGGCGCGCTTCGACGCCGGTCTGGCCGAGCGCGGGCTGGTGGGCCAGGTGGCCCGGGACGTCTGGGACAAGTTGGCCGCCTTCGCCAACTACGGCTTCCCCGAGTCGCACTCGGTGAGCTTCGCCCATCTGGTCTACGCGTCGGCCTGGTTCAAGCACCACTACCCGGCGGCGTTCTGCGTCGCGCTGTTGAACTCCCAGCCCATGGGGTTCTACTCGCCCCAGTCGCTCGTCCAGGACGCCCGTCGTCACGGGGTGGAGGTGCTCGGACCCGACGTGCAGTCCTCGGCCGACGTCGCCACGCTCCGGGGTGGGCGGCTCTCGCCGGTCGTGCGGCTGGGTCTGTCGTCGATCCGTGGGGTGGGTGCCGACCTGGCCGCCCGGATCGCCGACGGTGCCCCCTACCGGGGCCTGGACGACCTCGCCCGCCGGACCGGTGCGGACCGGTCCCAGTTGGAGTCGCTCGCCACCGCCGGTGCGTTCGGGTCGCTGTCCGACCGCGACGGCCGACCGCTCGACCGCCGTCGGGCGTTGTGGACCGCCGGCGCGGCCGCCGAGGCGCGACCCGACCGGTTGCCCGGCACCACCGGGGTCGTCGAGGCGCCCCGGCTGCCTGGCATGGACCCCTGGGAGGAGTCGGTCGCCGACCTCTGGTCCACGGGGGTGACCCCGTCCGGCCACCCGTTCGGGCTGCTGCGCGAGGAGCTCGACCGCAGGGGTGTGGTCCCTGCCGTCGAACTCACCGCCGGTGTGGACGGCTCGACGGTCCGGGTCGCCGGTGTGGTCACCCACCGGCAGCGGCCCGCCACCGCCCGGGGGGTGACCTTCCTCAACCTCGAGGACGACACGGGGCTCGTGAACGTGGTGGTGTCGGTCGGCTGCTGGGAACGTCACCGCCGGGTCGTCCGCGACGCCCCCGCGTTGTGCGTCCGTGGTCGTCTGGAACGCACCGTCGACGGGGTCGTCAACGTGGTGGCGCACCGCATCGAGTCGCTCGACGTGCAGGTCCCTGCGTCGGCCCGCGACTTCCGGTGAACTCCCGGCGTCACGTCCGCAGGCACACCACTAGCATCGGCGGGAGCCAGCCACCCCAGCCCGAGGCCACCGGCCGACGGAGAAACGGAGACCACCGTGACCATCCACGGGACCCTCTTCCAGGAGTACGCCGAGACCGTCGGCGCCGACCCGTTCACCCTGCAGAACAAGAAGATGCTCAAGGTCTTCATGCAGTACGGGCCGGTGATGGCCAAGACCGGCTCGATGGTCGCCTACCAGGGCGACGTCCGCTTCGCCAAGGCGGGGTCCGGAGGCCTCAACAAGATGGTCAAGTCCAAGCTGACCGGTGAGGGTGTGGACCTGATGACCTGCGAGGGCAGCGGCGAGCTGTTCCTCGCCGACATGGCCTCGGAGATCCAGGTCTTCTACCTCGAGAACGACATGGTCTCGGTCAACGGGGCGAGCATCCTCGCGTTCTCGCAGTCGATCGAGTGGGACATCCACCGGGTCGGCGGCGGGGCTGCGATGACCTCGGGCAACCTCTACAACGTCAGCCTGCGCGGCACCGGCTACGTGGCGGTGACCACCAAGGGGGACCCGGTGGTGCTCGACGTGGCCGGTGCCCCCACCTTCGCCGATGCCGACGCCGTGGTGCTGTGGACCGCCGGGGTGTCCATGGACGTCCGGGTCGACACGGGCGGCATCAAGTCCCTCATCCGGGGCGGCAGCGGTGAACTGGTCCAGATGGCCTTCGGTGGCCAGGGCTACGTGATGGTCCAGCCCGCCGAGAGCGTCGTGATCGGTGGGGCCCAGTCCACCCAGTCCTCCGGTGGCGGCATGCTCGGCGGACTGCTCGGCGGCTGAGTCCCGCTGCCGACGACCGGCCGGGGTCGGCGGACCCGCCCCGCGGAGCGTCTCCGCTGAGGTTTTGGCCGGCATCGCGGCAATGATGTGCGGCGTGGACGGCGGGGCCAACCCACGAACGACATCTCCGGTCCGACGGCGACCGGCCGGGGTCCTGGTGGCCTCGGTCCTCGCCGTCGTGCTCGCGCTCGGTGCCACGCCGGCGAGCGCGCAGTCCGACGGCCCGTCGACCACGCAACCGGAGCAGCGGGCGCGGGCCGAGGCCGAGGTCGACCTGACCCGGGCCTCGCAGGCCCAGGTGCTCGCCGAGATCGAACGCCTGCGCTCCCAGGTGGATGTCCAGCGTGCAGTTGCGGACGCCGCCCGGGGCCGGGCTGAGGCGGCAGCTGCTCAGGCCGCCGAGGCGCAGGAGCGGGCCGACGTCGCTGCGGGCAACGCAGCTCGGAACCGGGACCAGTTCCGGTCCTACGTCACCGAGTCGTTCATCCGTCCGCCCTCACAGGAGCTGCTCGCCCTGCTGGCGCTGTCGTCCGTCCGCGACGACAGCCACGTGGTCGGGATGGTCCGCTCCGTCGCGGAGGGCCGCCAGCGCCGGGTCGAGGCGTTCGCCGCAGAGCAGCGATCCGCCGAGTCGACCCGTGACGCCGCCGACCGGGCCCGGGCCGCTGCGGAGTCGGAGCGGGACGCCGCCGACCGGGCCCGGACCGATCTGGAACAGGGCATCCGTGACCAGCAGGCGCTCTCGGCGGCGCTCGAGGACCGGCTGGAGCGGCAGCTCGCCGAGGTCGAGGCCCTGCGTGAGCTCGACGAACAGGCGGCGCGGGAACTCGCCGAGGCCGAGGCCGCGGCCCGGGCAGCAGCGACCGCTGCCGGCGTGTCACCCGGCGGGTCGAGTTCCCCGGTCGCGGCCGGCCCACCCGTCGGTACCGGAGAGATCACCGTGGTGCGCGGCATCCCGATCCACCGGTCGATCGCCGGCAACCTCGAGGCACTCCTGGCAGCAGCTGCGGCCGACGGCGTGCCGCTGTCCGGGAGCGGCTACCGCAGCAGCGACCGGCAGGTGCAGCTCCGGCGGGCCCACTGCGGGTCCACACCGTTCGACATCTACGAGAAGCCGTCGTCGCAGTGCTCGCCGCCCACCGCCCGACCGGGGCGGTCGATGCACGAGCGGGGTCTCGCGGTCGACTTCCGTAACTGCAGTGTCCGCTCGACGGCGTGCTACCGCTGGCTGGCGGCGAACGCGTCCCGGTTCGGCTTCCTCAACCTGCCGTCGGAACCCTGGCACTGGTCGGTCAACGGACGTTGAACCGACGGCCGCCAGTGGGGCGTGTCGTGGGTGCGCTCACTGCCCCCGCAGGCGAGCGAGCAGCCGCAGTATCTCGAGGTACAGCCAGATCAGCGTGACGAGCAGCCCGAAGGCGCCGTACCAGTCCATGTAGCGGGGCAGACCGGCCTTGGACCCCTGCTCGATGAAGTCGAAGTCGAGGATCAGGTTGAGTGCGGCGACGCACACGACCACCAGGCTGATGACGATGCCGAGCGGTGAACCGCTCGACCAGAACCCCTCGGCGACGCCGAAGAGGTTGAGGATGAAGATCCCCAGGTACATGAACGCGATGCCGAAGGTGGCGGCGATCACGCCCTTCACGAACTTCGGGGTGGCCCGGAGGATCCGCAGGCCGTACAGCGCCAGCATCACGATGAACACGCCGAACGTGGCGAGCACCGCCTGCGGCACGATCCCCTGGAACTGCGCCCCGAAGATCGCCGAGATCGCCCCCAGGAAGTAGCCCTCGGCCGCTGCGTAGAGCGGTGCGGTGATCCGGGCGAACTGGGGCTTGAACGCCGTGACGATGGCGAGCACCAGGCCCACCATCACCGATCCGAAGAGCAGGAGTGGACTGCCGGGGGTCCCGCTGAACACCGGCTGTCCGGCCGTGTCGACGCCGACCTGGGTCACGGTCACGGACTGCCAGCCGAAGAACGCCGTGACGAGCAGGACGCCGAACAGCACGCCGGTGGCGGCGGCCACGCCACCCATGGTCATGACCCGACCGTCGGTGGCCCGCTGCTGGAGGTGGGCACCGCGCCGTCCGGTCATGACGGCGTCCGCCGCAGCGGCCGTGGTCGCTCCGGCGGCGGTCGCACCGGTTCCGCCGGCCTGGGCGTTGCGCCACTCGTCGGCCGGCGAGTTGGCGTCCACGCCGAAGGCCCGGTCGTTCAGGAGGGGGTTGCGTGACATTGGCACCTCGGGGGAGATGGTCCGACGCCGACCGGGAGCGGCCGACACCCGGATCCTACCGCCGGGGCCCCGGGCCCGGGGGAGCAGCGAGCCGACGTGCGCCGCTGCGCTCCGCCTATCCTGAGGAGTCCCTATGGACTCCCGCCCCCGAAGTCTGCGGACCATGCTCGCCGAGGCGAAGGATGCCTCGGAGATCATGGTCGACCTGGCCTACGCCGC
>CAINRS010000007.1 GCA_903852755.1 uncultured Actinomycetes bacterium
AACGGGTCGGGGCAGCTCGGGAGTGACTCCGGTGGTCTCTCGTTGTTGACGCCGACGCCGGTGCCCGGTCTGACCGGGGCGTCACAGATCGCTGCCGGTGGTGGTGGCCACACGTGTGTGATCCTCTCCGCGAGTGGCCAGGTGAGGTGCTGGGGATTCAACCTCTTCGGGCAGCTCGGCAACGGGACGACGGTGTCCTCGTTCGCTCCGGTCGGTGTGGTCGGTGTCTCGGGAGCGGGTTCGATCGCAGCAGGGTCGAACCACACGTGCGTGACGCTGTCGGCCAGCGGTCAGGTGCGGTGCTGGGGCGGGAACTTCACCGGGCAGCTCGGCGACGGGTCCACCGCGAGCGCGTCGACTCCGGTTGCCGTGCCCGGGTTGAGTGGGGTCTCGCGGCTGGGAGCCGGAGTGGGGCACACCTGTGCGACCCTGGTCGGTGGCACCGGTCGGTGCTGGGGGTCGAACGGCGACGGTCAGCTGGGGAACGGTTCGACCTCCCAGTCGACCGTCCCGGTCACGGTCACCGGGCTCGCCGGGGCCACCCGGGTCGCAGCAGGCGGAGACTCCACGTGTGCTGTGGCGGCAGCCGGAGTGGTCTCGTGTTGGGGCGACAATGCGTCCGGGCAGTCGGGTTTCCCCGGCTTCACGACGGTCGTGTCCCAGGTCGTCGGGATCTAGCCGACGGGATCGATCGGATCGGACGAGGTCGACAGCTGCGTCCACGTTCGGTTGGCGGAGTGAGGTCGTCGATCAGCGGAGGAGGAGAGTAGGTCATGCGGAGGTTCGGGGGTGCCGTGACGGTCGGGGTCCGGACGTGCTCGGTTCGAGTTGTGGTGTCGATCGCGGTGGTCGCAGCTGGCCTGTCCGCGACGGTGTTCTCCGTGCCGTCATCGGCAGCAGCTGCCGGTGCTGTGGTCGGGGGTGGACCGGCTCCGGCGCTCCTGTCGGGTGCCACGCAGGTCGACGCAGGCGAGTTCCACGCGTGTGTACTCGTCGCCGCTGGCCAGGCCCGTTGCTGGGGGCTCAACGCCGCCGGGCAGCTGGGCAACGGCACGACGATCGCGGCGTCGACCCCGGTGTCGGTGCTCGGCCTGTCGGGCGCCACTCGGATCTCAGCAGGTGACACCCATTCGTGTGCGGTGGTTGCGGGCGGTCAGGTCCGTTGTTGGGGCGGCAACACCTTCGGGGGCCTCGGCAACGGTACGACCACCCTTGCGCCGACGCCGGTGGCGGTGGTCGGGTTGTCTGGTGCTACCGAGGTCTCCGCCGGCGGCCTCTACTCGTGCGCGCTGGTGGCCGGTGGCCAGGTCCGTTGTTGGGGCGCGAACTTCCAGGGTCAGCTGGGTGACGGAGGCTCCACGAATTCATCCGTGCCGGTGGCAGTGTCAGGCCTGTCGGGCGCCACGTGGGTGAGCTCCGGTGCGAGCCACTCGTGTGCCGTCGTCGCTGGTGGTCAGGTCCGCTGCTGGGGAGGGAACAACTTCGGCCAGCTCGGCAACGGTACGACCACCAACTCGTCGACGCCGGTGGCGGTGTCGGGGCTGTCGGGAGCAACTCGGGTCGCCGCCGGTGACGGTCACACGTGTGCGCTGGTGTCAGGTGGTCAGGCCCGCTGCTGGGGCGCTGACTTCAGCGGGCAGCTCGGCGACGGTGGCTCCACCAACGTCTCCTCGACGCCGGTCGCAGTGAGCAGTCTCTCGGGCGGTAGCGACATCGCCGCCGGCGATAGTCACACGTGTGCAGTGGTGACCGGTGGCCAGGTCCGTTGCTGGGGGAACGGCTTCTACGGACAGCTCGGCGATGGCGGCGTCGTCAACTCGTCGACCCCGGTGGCGGTGTCCGGGCTCTCCGGCAGCAGCCAGATCGGAGCCGGGTCGAGTCACTCCTGTGCGGGGTTGTCGAGCGGTCAGGTTCACTGCTGGGGGAGCAGCTTGTACGGGCAGCTCGGGAACGGCGGCACCCTGCAGTCCGCCCTTCCCGTAGCGGTGTCCGGATTCTCGGGAGGCATCCAGATCGGAGCTGGTTCGTTCCACACCTGTGCCCTGGTGGCCGGTGGACAGGGTCGCTGCTGGGGGAGCAACTCTGGCGGCCAGCTGGGTAACGGCAGCTCGGTGGAGAGTTCTGCCCCAGTGGCGGTGTCCGGCCTGAGCGGTGCTACCCAGATCGCTCCCGGCGAGGTGCACACGTGTGCGCTCCTCGGCACAGGTCAGGTCCGGTGCTGGGGTGCCAACTTCGCCGGACAGCTCGGGCGGGGCAGCACCGTGAGCAGTCCGACACCAGTCGCAGTGGTCGGACTGTCGGGTGCGACCTGGGTCGCCTCGGGAGACGCACACTCGTGCGCGCTCGTGGCCGGTGGCCAGGCCCGGTGCTGGGGATCCAACACCACAGGACAGCTCGGGACCGGGGGGTCCTCCGACTCCCCGGCCCCGGTTGCGGTCAGCGGCCTGTCGGGTGCCACCCGGCTCACGGCCGGCGAGTTCCACACCTGTGCCCTCGTGGCCGGCGGCCAGGTGCGTTGTTGGGGCCTCAACGCCGCCGGGCAGCTGGGCAACGGCACGACGACGTCGTCGTCGACCCCGGTGGCGGTGGTCGGGTTGTCGGGCGCCACGCAGATCACCGCCGGATCGGCACACACCTGCGCGCTCGTGGCCGGGGGCCAGGCCCGGTGCTGGGGGTCCAACTTCTTCGGACAGCTCGGTGCCGGCGCCGGGCCCAGCGTTGCAACTCCAACGGTCGTCTCCAGCCTGTCCGGTGCGACGTGGATCGCTGCGGGAGGCAGGCACACCTGCGCCGTGGTCGCTGGTGGTCAGGCTCGCTGTTGGGGTCTCAACGCGTCTGGACAGCTGGGCACCGGCACGACGACATCGGCATCCACCCTGGTTGCGGTGGTCGGGTTGTCCGGTGCCACTCAGGTCACCGCCAGCGCCGACCAGACGTGTGCGCTCGTGGCCGGTGGTCAGGTCCGCTGCTGGGGCGACAACCTCTTCGGGCAACTCGGAGTCCCTCGGCCGGCGCAGAGTCCCACGCCGCTCGCAGTCCTCTGAGGCCCTGCCGACGGAGTGGTCCGGAGCACGGTCTGCCCCGGCGATCGCTTGGTACGCCCCCTGGGACTCGAACCCAGAACCTGCGGATTAAGAGAAGGCCGAAGCACGTCGGATTGGTCGGATTGAGCAGGAATCGTGGGTAGACGTGGGACGCCGCGTTGGTTCTCGTCGGGTTCGTGGCGCACTGTTGGCCCGGTCCGTGGGATGAAGCGTGGGATGGCTGACGCAGCGGTCGCAGAGCGATCAGCACGAAATCAGCCGTGCGGGCGATTTGTGGGTTCGCAACCGACGGTTTGTGGCACCATTCACTGAGAGGAAGGGAGTTGGCATGCGACGTGCTGCAGCTTTGGTGTTCGGGGTCCTGCTGTTCCTGACGGGGTGCGCTTCATCAGGTGAGGCTGGGACCGCCGACACGCCCCAAGCGCCGTCGACGGTTGGCGCCGAGGATTCCGCTCCCGAGCCGAACCCCGAACCCGACGAGACTGCAGGCGACGCACTCAAGCGCCAGCTGCAGTTCCTGTCCGATGGTCAGACGTCCCGGGTGTACGACGAACTTCACCCGGAACAGCAGAAGCTGTTCACGCTGGATCAGTACCGATGTGCCAGGGACAAGAAGAGCGGCGTTGACATTGTGGGCGTCGAGATCATTGACGAGTATCCAGAGCGGATTCCGATCCCCGGGACATCGCTACAGGCCGACTCCACCGCAGTGACTGCGAAGATCACGGTCACGCTGCTCGGAGAGGAGCAGTCCGACACCGACACGTTCCATGAGATTGCTGTCGACGGGAAGTGGAAGTTCACGGTGTCTGATCCATCGGAGTCCATCGACTGCGTCAGTTGATGCGTTGCAGGTTGTTCAGTGAGCAGTGAGCAGGGAGGCACCAAGGGAGGGGCTCTGGTGCCTCGGCCTACTAGCGGGCGCATCGCAGACGCGGCTACGACCTGATGGCGTCCTCGTAGGCCTCCAGTAGGACGTGCAAGCGCTCGGCGTTGTCCGAGTTGGGGTTGAGTCCAAACAGCGCGTCGACGATGTGGTCGAGCGACTGGTGGGCCTTGGTGAGTTCCACGGGCATGGCGACCGGGTCGTAGAGCTCTGCGAGGGTGGCGTCGGGGTAGGTCGCTCGTGCTGCGAGCACGGCGCGTCCCGCATCGGATAGGGCTGTCCGTGTGTCTCCGGTCAGCTCCGGTGCGGGGAAGGTGTTGTAGGTGAGGTTCTTGGAAAACCTGATCCGCTCTTCTAGCCGACCACCGATCGTCTGTTGCCAGGTCATGAACATTGTGGAAGACACCAAGGCGAATGCGACACCGTCAGGGTCGGGCGCCGAGAAGAGGGCGTCGCTGCAGATCACCTCTGGACCGCAGAATGCGGCCGCAAGGAATTTCCGGTTCTCGCTGGAGACCCGGGGGATTGCCAAGTAGTTC
>CAINRS010000008.1 GCA_903852755.1 uncultured Actinomycetes bacterium
ACCGGCGACGACCGAGGCGACCAGCACGAACCGCATGGTGTCGATGTCGAGCGCCAACAGGTCACCGAGGTTCACGACGGCATCCCCCCGGTCGAACCGTCGCCTGCCCGAGTGGCTCCTCCGGGCGACCGACCGCCCCACGCGTCCGGCAGCTGGACCCGCTCGCCACCGTGGAACCACTCCCGGCCGCGGTCGGCGATCTGGTCGTGCTCGTTCTCCAGCCCCACCACCAGGACCTGCTGTGCCCCGGGATCGACCCGGCGGGCCAGTTGGGTGAGCCGACGCCGCCACGCCGCCGGTGCCGTCACCCGGTGGACCGCGGTGAGGACGCGGTGGGGATCCCAGCCGTCCTCGACCAGGTCGCGGCGAACCCGTCGGTCCGGGCCGCCGACCAGGACGAGCCCGTCGAACAGTTCGGGCCGGAGGCAGCCGAGGAACGACAGGCTGCGCAGCGGCCGGTCCCAGCGACCGACCACCAGGCCGATCCGCACCACGCCCCGACCGGGCCAGGGGAAGGCATCGAGGGCCTCGGCCAGGCTCTGCGGGTCGTTGATCGCTCCCAGATCCGTGTAGGCGCAGTCCAGGTCGCCCACCGGCCGCCGCCACACCTCCCGCTCCCCGGGCTCGCGACTCGCAGCGGACATGCCGTCGACGGCGAGGGAATCGGCGATGCCGAACGCCCGGGTCACGGCGAGCGTGATCGCGGCGTTCTGGGGGTGCACGTCAGGGATCAGGGGGCGCAGCGACTCGGGTACGTCCGACGGTCGGACCACCAGGAGCGTCGCAGCCCGCTCCCGGGCGGTGGAACGAATGGCGTCGAGTGGACCGGGCGCGTCCTCACCCGTCACCACCAGCGAGCCGGGTCGGATCCCCTCGGCGAGGCACGCCGCGATCTCGGTGAGGTTCGACCCCTCGTCCTCGAGGTGGTCCACCTGGACATTGGTGATCACGACCACGTTCGGGTCGACCATCTCGTCGGCAACCTGGCGGATCAACCCCGGCTGCACCGCCATGCACTCGAACAGCACCGTGTCGGGTGGATTCGGCGGGCGCAGCGCTGCGTCGAGCCGACGCAACACCTCGAGGATGCTGGGCCGGCCGAGACGTCGTGTCGACACCTCGCTCCCGTCAGGGCGGATCTCGGCGGCGGCGGTGCCGGTCGTCTTGGCGTAGGCGCGGTGACCGGCGGCGTCGAGCGCGGCGTGCAGCGCCCGGATGGTCGAGGACTTGCCCCGGGAGCCGGTGACGAGCACACGGATCGGGGTGGTCGCCCGGCGGCGGGCCAGCCGCCCGGTCCACCACCACCACAGTCCGATCATCACCGTGACGTACAGCACCGACGCAGCTGCGGCGATCGCACCGCGGCTCGTCAGGTCGGCACTCCAGTCGATCGGCTCGAGGGCGAACGACGCCGCACCCGGCCAGTCCGCGACACGCAGCGCCCTCTCCACCGCCAGAGGCTACGCAGTGAACGCCCGCCGACCGTCGACGATCGGGTGCCGATCGCCTCAGTCGGTCACGGGCGCGGCGAGCGACAGGTACTGCTCGTCCTCCTGGGCGAAGTGCAGCCGCAGGATCGCGTGCAGTCCGTACAGCAGACGCCGCATCTCGGTGACGTCGTCCGGGTCGGGGGTCGGAGCCGCCGGACCCTCGGGCCCGTCGGTCGCCGTCCCGTCGCCGTCGACCTCGTCGAGCAGGCGTCCGAGTCGCCGGACCAGGTGGATGATCTCCACGTGGGAGCGCGACATCGTTCCGGTCGGGTCGACCCCGCCGATCGCGGCGGCGACCGCCGGGTACAGCGCCCGGTCCTCGGCCTCCTCGTGAGGGACCAGTTCCTCGGCCAGGAACCGGTGGACGCGACGCACCTCGGCGAGCGCATCACCGGGGCCGACGGTGCCCAGGTCGTCGGCGACGGTCCGCAGCTCGTCGAGCTCCGGTCGCAGCTCCCGGTGCTCGGCACTGAATCGACGGGCGAGTTCGGAGCCCGGTTCGTCGAGTCGTCGCAGGCGCTGCCGGTCGGGCGTGAGGACGCGCAGTGCGTTGAGGATGACCGCCACGTCGATGACCTCCTGCAGCACCGCACCGGCGACCGGTGGGAGCAGGCCGAACGCCGCGGCGACCATGGCCACCGCCGACAGGCCCGTCCCCGCCACCACGCTCTGCGTGGCGATCCGCCGGGCCCGGTGTGCGATCCGGATCCCGTCGGCCAGGGGGTCCAGTCGGTCCACGCACAACACGACGTCGGCCGCCTCGGACGACGCCGTCGATCCCCGGGCACCGATCGCGACGCCGACGCCGGCCGCGGCGAGCGCCGGTGCGTCGTTCACGCCGTCGCCCACCATCACGGTGCGGCCGTGGTGCCCGGCGTCCACGACCGCCCGCACCTTCTCCTCCGGGGTTCGCTCGGCGAGCACCAGGTCGACGCCGATCACCCCACCGACCGACTCGGCCACGTCGGCCCGGTCGCCGGTCACCATCTCCACCCGTTCGATCCCGCTGCGTCGCAGCGCCCGGATGGTCCGTGGTGCGTCGGAACGGAGCGGGTCGACGAGCACGAGGGCACCGGCGGGTTCGCCGTCGACGGCGACGAACATCGTCAGCGCCCCGTCCAGGTCCGCTCGCCGCCGCACCGTGCGCAACCACCGGGACGCCGCCCCCGCGGGCAGGATCCACGACGCCTTGCCCACCGACACGGAACGTCCGTCGACCTGTCCCCGGACGCCGTGCGCCGGAACCTCGTCGACGTCGCTCGGCAGCGTGAGCGCGAGGCCGCGTTCGGCTGCGGCGCGCACCACTGCGCTGGCGAGCACGTGCGGCGAGACCTGCTCCAGGGACGCGGTCAGACGCAGCAGCTCGTTCGGGTCGACGTCGCCCGAGGTGACGATCTCGGCGACGGTGGGCCGGCCGGTGGTGAGTGTGCCGGTCTTGTCGAGCAGCAGCACGTTCGCGTCGGCGAGCCGCTCGAGCGCGGCGCCACCCTTGACGACCACGCCGATCCGGGCGGCACGTGACAGGCCCGAGACGATCGCCACCGGTGCCGCCAGGATCAACGGGCAGGGGGTGGCGACCACGAGCACGGCGACCGCCCGCACCGGATCACCGGAGACCGCCCAGGCGACCGACGCCAGCACCAGACTGACCGCCAGGAACCAGCCGGCCCACCGGTCGGCGGTCCGCACGAACGGTGCGCTCGAGGCCCGGGCCCGGTCGACGAGGCGGACCACGCCGGCGTAGGTGCTCTCCGATGCGGTGGTGGTGGCCCGGAGGTCGAACGCATCGCCCGCGTTGACGGTGCCGCTGCGCACGGCGTCGGCCGCAGCGTGCTCCACCGGGAGCGGCTCGCCGGTGAGGGCGGACTCGTCGAGCACCGCCGCGACGGAGGCGACCAGCCCGTCGACGGCGAGCACCTCGCCCGGTCGGACGAGCAGCAGGTCGCCGGGCCGGACGCAGTCGACGTCCACCGTTCGGACGGTGTCGTCGACGTGGCGCTGCACCGTGGTCGGGGTGCGGCCGACGAGTGCACGCAGGTCCCGTTCGGCACGGGCGGAGGCCCTGGCCTCGAGCAGGCGGCCGCTCGCCAGCATGACGGTGATGATCGACCCGGCGAGCACCTCTCCGACGGCGAGCGTGCCGAGCAGGGCGAACACGGCGACGACGTCGGCCCCCAGCCGCCGCTGTCGGGCAGCGGCCACCACCCACCACAGCGCAGGGGGCAGTCCGAGGACGGTGGTCGCGGTCCACACGGCCTGGGCCGTTTCGGGTCGTCCGGTGGCGGCGAGGACCAGACCGGCGCCCAGACCGGCGACGGAGGCGACGAACAGCGCAGTGCCCACGTGACGGCGGACGAATCCCACCTCGGTCACATCGGACCCGGAGCCGCCGGCTGCAACCGGCGCTTCCCGACCGCCCGACCGCCCGTCCGACGTCGGTGCGGACCCGGGTGGTGCCCCCTCAGGGCACGACGAGGACCTTGCCGCACTCCTTGGAGCCGTCGAGCAGTCCGAGCGCGTCGTCGAACCGTTCCAACGGCACGCGATCGGTGAGGATCGCCGACAGGTCGCGGCGGGCGAGCAGGTCGACGGCGTCGGCGAACCTGGCCGGGTACTCCATCGACCCTCGCAGCGTGAACTCCTTCATGAGCAGCATCAGGAAGCTCGTCGGCACGGGCTCGTAGTGCAACGCCACCACCGAGCAGCGGCCGCCGACCCGGCCGCGGTCCAGGATGTCCCGCAGCACCCTCGGTGACCCCGACGCCTCGATGAACGCAGCGGTCGCCGGGGTCGGCCCGAACATGAACGGCACGGTGCCGTGCAGGTCGGCGAGCGCCGTCCACACGTCGTCGGTCGCCGGGTCGAGCGCCGCCTGCGCGCCCAGACCGAGTGCCAGGTCGCGCCGGGTCGCCGACAGGTCGACCGCCACCACCCGCTCGCAACCGGCGTCGACGAGTGTCGCGACCGACGCCAGCCCGACCGGGCCGCAGCCGAACACCGCGACCGCCTCGCCGTCGACCACCTGGGCCTGCTCGACGGCGTGCATGCCGACCGCGAGCGGCTCGGCGAACGCGGCGACGTCGAGCGGCACCGAGTCGGGGACGACGTGCAGGAAGCCGGCGTCCGCGTGGCGGACGAGCAACTCGGGGGTGAGGCCACCCTCGGGTCCGCCGCCGCCGATGCGGCCGAGCTCCTCGCTGCCCGGTTGCACCACCACCCGGTCACCGACCGACACCGACCGCACCCGGTCGCCGACCCGGTCGACGACACCGGCCATCTCGTGGCCCAGGCACATCGGTTCGGGTCCGGGCCCGGCCAGGCCGCCCATGCGGATGTAGCTCAGGTCGCTCCCGCAGATCCCGCACGCGGCGATGCGCACCACGGCGTCGTCGGGCCCCGGGTCGGGCGGTGGGACGTCGTCGACTCGGACGTCGCCCGGTCCGTGCACCCGTACCTGCAGCATGTTCAGCCGCCCTCTCTTCCCCGGGCCGGTCGCTGGGTCGTTCCCCGACCCGGCGTGCTCATGCGCCGCCCAGCTTGGTGATGGAGCGGCGCAGCCACGCGGACTCCCAGAAGTTGCCGGTCGACTCCAGCAGCGCCCTCGTTGCGTCCAGCGCGACCGAACGGGCAGCCGCGTGCTCGGCGTCGGTGGCGAGGACCAGGTCGCAGAGCTGCAGCGCCTCGACGGGTCGACCGGCGTCGCGGTGCACCCGGGCTGCGGCCAGGAGCGCGTCGGCCCCGGCGGCGGCCACCACATCGGGTGCCGTCGCCAGAGGATGCACGCCGTAGAGCTCGGTGGTGGAGCGGTGGTGGAACCAGCCGGCGTAGTGCTCCCAGATGGCCCGCACGTTCCACTTGGTCTGGCCGTAGCCCTCGCCGACGTCGAGGTGCTCGGGCACGCGGACCTGTTCCATGAGCGTCCAGACGTCGGTCCCCGCGTTCATGCCGTCGACCGTGCGGTCGTGCACCCAGCGCATCGCCTCCTGCAGGTCGGCGACCTCGGCCGCGATCCGGTCCGCGCCGACGATCGGGTCGAAGTGGCCGGTGACGAGCCGTTCGGGCTGCAGCTCGGCGACGACGTCGAGCGAGTCGACGTACTGGAGTGCGTCGCGGTAGCGGTCGCCGCGGATCGTCACCAGGTTCGGGACGTGGCCGAACAGCGGCCCGAACAGGTTGCCGCTGACCAGCGTCCGGCAGTCGGGGAGCCACAGGATCATCGAGTCGAACGTCTCGCCTCCGGGGGTGGCGATCAACTCGAGCTCCCGCCCGCCGATGGTGAGCGTCAACCGGTCGTCGACGAGCACCGTCGGTTCGGGTCGCGCCTGGGCGACGGCGTCGACACCCACGGAGCGGGCGTGCTCCATGGCGGCGAGGATCGCGTCCATGAACGCGAACGCCGAGTTGCGCGACCGGAACGCCTCGAGCCGTTCGTTGTCGTCCCGCCACACGGTGAAGTTGGCCTGGGCCACCACATCGGGCTCGGGTCCACCGGCTGGTCCGGTGGCGCGGAACACGTCGACGCCACCGACGTGGTCGTAGTGCCCCTGCGTCAGGACGACCGCCCGGGTGGGGGAGTCGTCGACGGACTCGTACGCCCGGACGTGCAGCGGCCCCTCGAACCCCATGCCGGTGTTGACCACGACCCGGCCGTCGTCGGTGCCGACCAGGTAGCTGTTCGACCAGCCCGCCGACATCCACAGGTCGTCGCCGAGCGCGACCGCCGGGTCGCCGGTGGCGCCGGCCATGGCGTCGGCGCCGGGGCGCTCACGGTGGATGCCGCCCATCTACCGCACCTCCGGCCGGACCTGGGGGAACGCCTCGAAGTAGAAGGCGTAGCGGTCGTACAGGTCGGCCGGATCCAGGCCGAAGTCGCCGCGCAGGTCGTAGACCACGCGCCCGTCCTTCCCTCGTGGGTTGCCGGCGACGTAGTCGGCGAGCGAGGTCCGGCACTCGTCGGTGACGTCCAGACCGGCCAGTTCGATGATGCGCGTCGCCATGGCCAGGTCGTCGGCCATGAACTCGCCGAACTCGACGTCGACCCGCTGTGACCCGGGGATCAGGTGCGCGTCGCGCACGGCGGCGCGCAGCAGTCGTTCGATGCGGTCCACCCAGTAGTCGGCGAGTTCGTCGGCGTCGATGCGGACCCGACGGTTGCGGTCACCGTAGGCGAGCATCGTGATCGCCGACTGCAGCACGGCCACCGGGTCGCGGAGCGTGAACGCCACGGTGGCGCCGGGGAAGGTGTCGACGAGCGGGCCGAGCTGCTCGAGGTGCTGCGGGCACTTGAGTACCCAGCGGTTCGGACCCCTCAGGTACGACAGCAACTGCAGCTCGCGTCGCAGGAACGTGTAGTGGGTGTGCTGTTCGAGCGCCAGGTAGTGGTCGCGCCACGCCGGGACCCGCGCCATCCACTCGAGCGTGTAGGTGCACAGGTCGAGGTCCATCAGCTCGCACTCCTCCTCGATGGACTCCGGTGGTCGGTCGTGCATGAGCGCGGTGAGCGGTGAGACCTGCCGGGTGGCCTCGTGGTCGGCCAGGCAGCGCAGGTAGCGGGGATCGACGCCGTCAGGGCCGGGACCGTCACCCAGCACGGGGACCGGCTCGGCGACCTCCCACCACGGCATGGAACGGAACCGCTGGTCCCGGGCCAGGAGGTTGACCAGGTGGGTGGTGCCCGAACGGGGGAGTCCGACGACGATCACCGGTGGTTCCAGCTCGACGTCGTGCACCTCGGGGTGGCGGCGGGTGAAGTCCTCGAGCCGGAGCCGGGCGGCGAGCAGCCCCACGAGTCGGCGTCGCACGAGGAACCGGCCCAGGCCCGACAGTCCGGTGTCGGCCTCGACGGCGTCGACCTGGGCGCGCAGCCGGTCGAACAGGGTCGGGTCGTCGCCGAAGTCGTCCATCCCGGTGCGGCGCACGGCGGCGGCGACGAGCCCGTCGGGGTCGAGGTCGACCTCCATCGACAGCGCCACGTCGTGCAGCTGCTGCTCGGCGGCGTCCCGCTGGGGGTCGCGCAGATCGGCGATGCGGACCTCTCGCACCTGTGCGCCTCCACCTGCTCCGTGGCCGTCGGCGGTGCCGTGCGGCCGGACCCCCGACGTCGCCGTCCCGGACGACAGGACAGTACCGGCGGGGCGGCGACTCCGGGAAAGTGTCAGGATCGGACCGGCCGGACTCCGGACGGCTGCGGAACGGAACACCCCGCGCCGCTGATCTGTGCAGCACGGCTGCGCACCTGAACCGGGAGGCGACCTGTGACCACCACTCGACGACTGCTCACCGTGCTCCTCGGAGTCGCCGTGCTGCTGGGCGTGACCGCCTGCGGTAGCGGCGAGTCCTCCGAGGACGAGGCGACACGGACGCTGGACTCCGCGCTGGACCGGGCGGGTGACCTCGACACCTCGCTGCCCGACCCGTCGGAGTCCCGCATGGAGAACGAGTTCGAGGAGGTCCCCGGGGTGACCATCCAGTTCGTCAACACCTACGCGACGGGTGGTTCCGGTGCCGCCGTCGACGTCTACTGGGGTCGCAGCATCAGCACCGGGAAGCTGGTCACGACCGTCCCCTACGGCACGGTCAGCGATCCGGTGCCCCTCGAGATCGAGTCGAACCCCATGCTCGGCCGCTCGGACGGCGAGGATGAACTCGTCGTGTCCTTCTACCCGGAGGGTGCCACCGAGGGGCAGCCGCTCGGCCAGAACACCGAGGTGCTGAACGACGGGACGACCCGGTTCGTCTCGGCGATCGGAGCGACCGACCAGACCGGCGCCGACGGTTCCGCCGGAGCGTCGACGATGCTGGGCAAGCTCGACGGGATCGCTGAGCCGCCCGCCGGCCAGGCGATGGTCGTGCTGAACGACCTGGGTGTGCAGGCGATCGATGGCGGCGACTTCCTGACGCTGTCGCCCGAGGGGCAGTGCGGTGCGTGGGAACTGTTCAGTGACCTCGACCAGGCCGACGCCGACACGGGGAACCTGGGCACCGCGTACGCCGCCCCGGCCGGCCCGACCGCAGTGGTGGCCTCGGACGCCAACACCGACTGCGCCACGGGTCTGCCGCCGGTCGACCTCGACGTCACCGACGGCGGGCTGGTCGTCCTGTACGCCTACGGCACCACGGTCGCCGACCGGCAGCTGCTGGTGCTCGACGCATCGGAGTGATCGGTTCGGGTGCCCGTCCCAGCCCGTTGCGGGCGGGGCGGGCACCCGGCGAACGCAGCGGCGGCACGGTGGTCCTGCTCGCCGGTCGATGCGGTCGAGGTGCACCGGTGGGTTCCGATGGTCGTAGACTCGAACTCGTTCGCTTCCCCTGATGTGTCGTTGTTGGAGGAAGTGCGTGCCGATCACCGAGGAATGCCGCTACCAGCTGTACAAGCGGTTGGAGGACACGTTGGGTTCGGACGACGCGAACACGCTGATGGAGCACCTGCCGCCGGTCGGTTGGGCGGATGTGGCGACCAAGTCGGATCTGTTCGTGCTCCGTGACCACGTCGACGCCGAGATCACGCTGCTCCGGAACCACGTCGATGCCGAGGTTGCTGGCCTGAGTCGGGACGTGAGACATCTCGAAGCCCGGATGGACCTGCGGTTCGAGGCGCTGGAGCACCGGTTCGACGGGGCGCTGGCGTCGGGGTTGCACCGGCAGTTCGTGCAGATCCTGGCGTCGGTGGCGGCCCTGCAGACCGTCACGCTCACCCTCGCGGTCACGGTCAACCAACTCCTCGGCGGCTGAGTCGTTAGGGTCGCAGTCGATGAGCACCTACATGATCACCGGCGTCACCGGTCAGGTGGCCGAGTCCGTCGCCGTCTCCCTGGCCGCCAGCCACGATGTGGTCGGCGTCGCCCGGTTCGGTGACGCCGCGGCCCGTTCCCGGCTCGAGGCCGCCGGGGTCACGTGCGTTCCGGCCGACCTGGTCGGCGCCGACTTCGCCGGTGTCCCCACCGGGGTGGACGTGCTCGCCAACTTCGCCGTGGTCAAGACCCAGAAGTGGGACCTCGACCTGCGTGCCAACGCCGAGGGCATCGGCCTGCTCGTCGACCACGTTCGGCCGCAGCGCATCTTCCACTGCTCCTCGACCGGTGTGTACGACCCGGCGGGGGCGAAGGTCCTGGACGAGTCGTCACCACTGGGCGACAACCACCGGTCGATCATGCCGACGTACTCGATCTCCAAGATCGCCTCCGAGGAGGTGGTCCGCACCGTCTGCCGGATGCTCGACATCCCGACGGTGATCGCCCGCCTCAACGTCCCCTACGGCGTGGGCCCCGACGGTGAGGCCCGCGGCTGGCCGTCGTTCCACCTGGCCATGATGCAGGCGGGCATGTCGATCCCGGTCAACCCCGATCGGCCGAACCTGTTCAACCCGATCGACCTGGCCGACATCGCCCGCACCGTGCCGCTCCTGGTCGAGGCGGCGTCCACGCCGGCGACGATCGTGAACTGGGCAGGTGTCGAGCAGGTGGCGCTCGAGGAGTGGTGCGAGTACCTGGCCGATCGCTGCGGTTACGACGTGACGTTCGAGGAGACGAACTCGACGATCGGCGGTGTCACCGTCGACGTGTCGAGGATGATCGAGCTGTGCGGGCCGACGCAGGTGGCGTGGCGGGACGGGTTCGACGCCGTGGCGGACGCGTGGCTCGCCGGCCCCGGCGCAGCCGGCTGAGCCCTCAGCGGGCAGCGCCCCGCCCGGCGGCGAGCGCCAGTCGTTCGATCCGCCGCAGCCCGACCTCGCACACCAGCGCGTAGGGCGCGGCGAGCACCGGCACGCCGATCCGAACGACGCACCCGTCGGGGTGCGGCTCGACGGCGTGCGAGGTGGCGGGGATCCCGGCGACCCGCCAGGACCAGCGGAGCCCGTCGACGAACCCGGTGACGGTGAACGGGATCCACACCCCGATGGGGGTGCGGACCCGGCCGGTCGAGCCGCTGTGCAGCCTCGGGCCGTCACCGTGGTCGAGTTCGACCGCCGAGACGGACGGGCCCCACTCCGGCCACCGGCTCGTATCGACGAGCAGGTCCCAGACCACCTGTGGGTCAGCGGCGATCCGTCGACTGGGCACGGAAGCTCCAACCGGGTCGGGCAGCGGAACCTTCCGCTCCGATGGCTTCCGATCCCGTCGGTGGGGTCGGGCGGTCGCGCGCAGCGGCCGACGAGCCGGGAACAACCGGCGCCCCCGGACCGGTTGCAGGGAGAGCATCTGATGCGCCGGTACTCGCCGGGGTGGTCGACGTGGTGCAACCGAGTCCAGGAGGCTGGTCGTGAAGGCAGTGTGGAACGGCACCGTGATCGCAGAGAGCGACGACACCGTCGTCGTCGAGGGCAACCACTACTTCCCTGTGGAGTCGCTCGACCGGGGCCTGCTCGAGGACTCCGAGACGCACACCACCTGCGGGTGGAAGGGTCAGGCCTCGTACTGGACCGTCGTCGTGGACGGTGAACGCAACCCCGACGCCGCCTGGTACTACCCGGCGCCCAAGGACGGTGCCGAACAGGTCGCGGGGCGGGTTGCGTTCTGGCGTGGCGTGCAGGTCGTGCCGTGAGCATGCCGTCGGTCCGCCGGGTGTTCGGGCCGCTCAACCGGCTCGTCGCGCCACTCGCCCGGTCCGGGCTGGCCGGACCGTTACCGGTGGGTGTCGGGCTGGTGCTGTTGGAGACCACCGGGCGGCGGACCGGCCTCCGGCGGGAGGTGCCGCTGCTGTCGGCTCGGGTCGGGAACCGGCTGGTGGTGAGCACGGTGCGGTCGGACTCGCAGTGGGTTCGCAACCTGGCCGTCGACCCCGATCCGGCGGTGTGGCTGGGCGGACGCCCTCGTCTCGCCGAGGCGACCGTGCGCCGGGGTCCGCTCAACGTGGCGGTGCTCGACCTCGAGGCCGCAGCCTGAGCGACCTCAGCGCCCCTCGGACAGCCCAGGTGTGGCGCGCAGCCCGGCGATCAGCTCGTCGATCTGGCCCTGGGTGAGGTTCGCCTCGGGGTGCAGGCCGAACCTTGTGAAGTAGCCGGGTGGCATCTCGCCGTTCTCGACCACCTCGACGGACTCGTCGGCCTCGCCGGGGTTGGTGGCGAACTCCGAGTAGTTGACCGCCTCGCGGCCCTCTTCGACGTGGTGCTGCACCGCCCACGAGAACGGCGCGATGTTCGAGTACCACGGGTAGGTGACCTCGTTGGAGTGGCAGGCGTAGCAGGCGTCGACGACGAGCTGCCGGGTGGCGGCGTCGGCCCACTTCGGTTCGCCGGTCGGCGCCGGGTTGGTGTGCGTGCGGCCGTAGGGGACGATCTGGATGAGGAAGACCGACGCCGCGGTCGCCACGGCCACCGATGCGAACGCCACCCGGCCGGCGGCCCGACGACTCGCCCGGGCCGTCGGGTGGCGTCGTGTCCACCACTGGAACGCCGCCACGCTCAACACGGCGACGATCACCAGGATCAACAGGGTGAACGGCGGCTCGAGGCCGATGTAGACCCCGAACAGGACGACGCCGAGTGACGCCAGCGCCAGCCCGGCGCTCAGGAACGGGTGGCCCCGGGCGGCGTCCGACACGCGCCGTCCCCACCTGGATCGTCGACTCAGGGCCGAGGCCTCGGGCTTGGAGGAACTGTCCACCCGGGAAGTCTGTCCGAACCAGGTACCTCGGAGAACCATCCCCCAGAGTGCCCACCCCGGTTGACGAGTGTGCCCCGGGCCTCGCAGCGTGCGGATGGCCGTTGGTCGAGGGCCTGAGGAGACCCCGAGCGGCCGATGGGAGAGGCGTCGTGGGGGCGAACTGCGCGAGGTTCCCGGCGCCGGTACGGTTCGAAGCGTGAGGTCGGGTCCTCGGGGAGTAGAGGAGAGCTGGAGTGAGTGACGTACCGCAGGGTGAAGGCTGGTGGCTCGGGGTGGACGGGCGCTACTACCCGCCTGAGCGGCACCCGGATGTGGCGGGATCAGGGGATTCGGGGCCCCCCGACTCCGGCGTGGCCGTCAACGAAGCAGGTGCTGAGGTCGAGTCGGGTTCACCGGTTGCCGTTGACACCCTCGAGCCCGCCGTCGATCCGCCGAACGAGTCGGACGCCCCAGACCCTTGGTACCACTCGTGGTTGGCGATCCTGCTGGGTCTCGTCCTGTTCTTCCCTGCGGGCCTGTGGTTCCTGTGGGCCAGCGGCAAGTCTCGACGGGTGAAGGTCGGCCTGTCAGCGGTCACGGCGCTCGTGGTGATCGGGTTCGCGGCGTTCTCGCTCTCGACCTCCTCTGATCGCGGCGACGTGGCGATGGAGACGGCCCGGGACCGGTCATCACCGACGGAACAGCCAGCAGGTTCGACCACGACGATTGAGTCGACGACGACCGCTGTTCCAGTCCCGGAGGCGACGACGACGTCGGTTGCGCCGCCCCCAGCTGAGTCGGTGCCGACGGAGCCGCCACCTCCGGAACCGCCTCCTGAACCCGTTGGGCCACCGGCGCCGGCACCATTCGAGGCGCCGATCGAGCCGGCCGTGAGCGACGACCCCTTCGCCGGTGAGACGCCTGCGCAGCGGACCGCCCGGGTCAGGGCCAGCGAGATCCTCAAGACCGGCTTGCACTCCCGGCCGTCGCTGATCCGGCAGCTCGAGGGCGAGGGTCTCGCGAGCGTCGATGCTGCGTACGGGGTCGACGTTCTCGTGGTGGACTGGAACGACCAAGCGGCCCGCAAGGGAGCCGAGTACCTGAAACTGCGCCAGTTCACACGCCAGGAGCTGTACGACCAGCTGTCGCTCGACGGCTATGCGGGGATGGAACTCGATTTCGGTCTCAGCGCCAACGGTCTCTGAGGACGCCGACACACGGGGGTCGGTCTCGTTCGTGTCCGACCCGATCTCACGCGTTGACGGTGACCAGCGGCGGGTGTCCCGGGCCCAGGTCGGCCGGGTCGACGCCGTTCCCCTCCCACCTGACGTGACTCCGCACCACACCTGCCGCCCCACCTGTCGCCGCGACCGGGGCGCGGTCCACCGCCCGTGGGGTTGATCGTCCGGGACCTGACGGTCCGCATCGCCGAGACGACGATCGTCGAGCACGTCTCGTTCGACGTCCGCGCCGGTGACAAGGTCGGCCTCGTCGGCCGCAACGGCGCCGGCAAGACCACCCTGTTCCGGGTGCTGGGCGGTGCCGACGAGCCGGTCGCCGGTTCGGTGCGACGACCCGACGCCACCGGCTACCTGTCCCAGGATCCTCGCCGGGACGAGGTGGCCGACGACACCAGCTGCCTGGCGCACGTCCTGTCGGGTCGGGGACTGTCGGCCGCAATGGACGAGCTCGCCGACCGGGCGAGCAGGATGGAGGCCGACCCGAGTGAGCGGGCGATCGCGGCGTACTCTGCAGCGCACGAGCGCTTCGAGTCACTCGGCGGGTACGCAGCCGAGGCCGACGTGCGGCGGCTCGTCGCCGGTCTCGGGTTGGCCGACGACCGACTCGACCTGCACCTCGGCGCCCTGTCCGGTGGCGAACGACGACGGCTCGAACTCGCCCGGATCCTCTTCGCCGGCAGCGACCTGCTGCTGCTCGACGAGCCGACCAACCACCTCGACGCGGACGCCCGCGACTGGCTGCTCGACTTCCTGCGCGCCTTCCGCGGTGCGCTCGTCGTGATCAGCCACGACCTCGGGCTGCTCGACGATGCGATCACCCGGGTGGTGCACCTGGATCGGCCGGCGGGTCAGGCGTCGGGGCTGATCGTCGAGTACCGGGGCAACTACTCGAGCTACCAGCGGGCCCGGGCCGAGGACGAGGAGCGCACCGCCCGGTTGGCGGAGCGCCAGGAGCGGGAGATCATCCGGCTCAACCGCCGGGCCGACTCCATGCGCGGCCAGACCGCCAAGCGGGCGAAGGTCGCCAAGAATCTGGACGCCCGGGCGCGCCGGCTCGAGTCCGAACGCGTCGAGGGCCCGCAACGGCGTCGGGCCGCCGAGTTCCACCTGCCGGACCCGCCCGAGTCCGACCGCACGCCGATCGAGGCCCGGGGTCTGAGCCGGTCGTTCGGGTCCGTCGAGGTGTTCCGGGACGTCACCTTCGACATCGGCCGGGGCGAGCGGATGCTCGTCATGGGCTTCAACGGCGCCGGCAAGACGACCCTGCTGCGGATCCTCGCCGACGACCTCGAGCCGGGCGGCGGCACGGTGCGCTGCGCTCCCCGCACCAGCGTCGGGTACTACGCGCAGGAGCACGAGGGGATCGACCCGAACGCGACGCTGTTGGACCACGTGCTGCGCAGCGCTCCCGTGGGGGAGCGCGCAGCGCGTTCCGTGCTCGGCATGTTCGGACTGTCTGGCGACCAGGCGTTCCAGCACGCCGGCACGCTGTCGGGTGGGGAGAAGACCAAGCTCGCGCTCGCCCAGCTCGTCGTCGGTGGGCACAACCTCCTGCTCCTGGACGAGCCGACGAACAACCTGGACCCCGAGGCCCGCACCGCCGTCGGTGACGCCCTCGCCGACTGGCCCGGGACGATCATCCTGGTCAGCCACGACCCCGAGTTCGTCCGGGCGCTGCGGCCCGACCGTTGCCTGTTGATGCCGGACGGGCAGGTCGACCACTTCGACGAGGAGATGCTCGAACTCGTCGAGCTGACCTGAGTCGCCCCCTCGCACGCCTCCATCCAGGTGAGGAGGCCGTCGGCACCGGTCGCGATCGTCCCGTGGTGCGGTGGTCGTCCCAGCCGGCCTCCAGCGGCAGGTTCAACCGGGCGGTGCGTCGGCCGAGGTGCCGTTGAGGCCAGTATGGAGCTCACCGCTCCGCCCGGCGAGGTGCCGGTACGGGCCGCTCAGGTGGTGGCGGAGGAACTGCACCGACTCGTTCCGCAGGCGCGCCACCGTGGGCAGCGGACGGGCCACGTCGGCGAGCAGCAGGACCCGCTGCTCTGCTGACCGGTTCCACGCGGCGTGGAGTTCGGTGTCGTCGAACAGCAGGACATCGCCGTCCGAGACCTCGACGGGGACACCGGCAACCGAGTGGCCGCTGCCCTCGGGGCACGAGATGCCGTAGAGCAGCCGGAGTCCACCGGCGTTGTCCCCCCGGTGCTCGGGCAGTTCCGTGTCGGGACCGAACACCGAGACCATGGCGCTCGACATCCCGGGCACGGCCAGGAGTGCATCGATGGTGCGGGGGAACCAGTTCGCGAGCGGTGGGCAGCGCCGACGCCGGACGAGGAGCAGCCCCGTCCGCCACGTCCCCGACTCGTTCCCCTGCGGGCCGCCGAACAGGTCCTCGGCGAGCGGGAGCTCGAGCCCGGCGGCGACGAACCGGGCCCACTCGGCGCTGATCGTGTCGTGCCCGGCCGAGAGCTGGGCCGCCCAGGGCTGGTCCCGGACGTCCCTCGGGTTGTCCACCGGTCCCTCGGTCCGGGCGATCAGCCGGTTGTTCGACTGGACGATCCGACGGATGAGGCCCGGGCTGTTGCTCCCGACCACGGGATCGTCGGTCGAACCGGGGTCCCCGTCCCCGTCCAGGGTTCCGGTGGTCGACGGGTCGCTCACGCCCAGAAGTGCAGGGACCGGCCGTCGATCGAGGGGGCTGCGAACCCCCCGTAGGTCACCCGGCGGTCCTCGGGGCCGAGCGGGTCGACACGGTGCCAGCGCCAGCCTCCGCCGAACAGGATCAGGTCACCCGGATCAGGTGTGAACTGCGTCCCCGGCACGTCGTCGAACCGGGAGTCCTCCCGGGCACCGTTCTCCCACACGTCACCCACACCCTGGTCCTGCTCCCAGACCAGGTCGTACACGGTGAGCGCACCGCCGACCCGGGGCTTGCGCAGCACCACGAAGTAGCTCAGGTGGTCCTTCACGTCGGTCACGGTGAGCAGGTGACGCATCGCTCCGTGCTCCATCAGCTGACGGAACTCGTTGCCGACGTGCGCCGGCAGACCACCGGATCCAGGATCCCAGATCCGGATCTGACCGGGGTTGTAGGGACGGCCGTCCTCGCTGGGCGGTTCGGGGGTGCGCCCGCCGACGATCGGCCTGATCCTGTCCGCCAGCCGTTCGAAGGGGTCGAAGCCGAACGCGTCGCGGAAGATCCCCACGGCCTGATCCGTGTCGTCGAGGTAGCGGCTCCGGTCGGGCTCCTCGCCGACCATGCCCAACGACATGCCGATGAGTGCCCCGAAGGTGTGCTGGAGCCTGGGTGTGTCCGGGTCGTCGAAGTGGGCGAGCGCCCGGTCGATCTCGTCGGGTTCGAAGATGCCCGTCACCGTCATGCCGTCCCACCGTCGGGCGAAGACCTCGTCAACGGCTCCGGCGTAGTGGTGGGCATCGGCGGCTGCGAACCGTTCCCACCGGAGCGGTCGGCGGTCGTGGGTTGCGGAGGCGTCGATCGTGGTCGAACTCACTCGTTCCGTCCCGTGCGTCGTGACCGGCGGCCCGTTCGTCCCGGGTCACCGGTGCCGTCGTCCAAGTCCGTTCCCAAGGGTACAGGAACGCCGTTCACCTTCCAGTTGCCGGTCACCACGACCGGGTGTGCTCCCTCACCGACGGGCCCGGTCGAGCAGCTCCGGCCGGATGGTCCTGTAGATGTCCTCCGCAGCAGCGCGGGCCCCCGCTTCGTTGGCGTGCGCCCAGTCGGCGAACAGCGGGGCGTCGTCATCGTGCAGGTGCCGCAGGTTGCGGACCGACCCGCCGAGGCCGACCGAGACCGCCTCGAGCTGGTCGTCCACCTGGTCGGCGATCCGGGCCGGCACCTGGGTCCAGACGTCGGCGACCGGTCCGAACTGCGTCGACGAGGCCAGCGCGTCCGGCTGGAACACGTAGGCCACGTCCACGCCGTGGCGGGCGGCGAGCGCGTCGAACTGGCCCTGGGCCCTGCGGAACCGATCGATCGTGAGGTCGGCGACCTGGCGCGCAGTGGCGTCGGCCGGTGGTGCGAAGCCCTGCTCGCCCCAGCGGGCGAAGTCCCCGTTGTCGAGCTGGTTCGGGACGTCGGGGTCGAGCTCGCCCACGGCTGCCGATCCGAGTGCGCCCACCGCGTCGTTGAAGCCTCCGTAGCTCACGATCATGTCGGGCGGCGCCTGCCCGTCCTGCTCGATGCGGCGCTCGACGTCCTGGTACTCGTTCCACAGCGTCCGACCCGGTACGCCCTGGTTCTGCACCTCGAGCGCCACCCCGTCCGCGGCTGCGAGTCGCACCAGTTCCGAGGCGATGGTGTGCTCACCGCGTTGGCCGATCCCGAACGCTGCGGACCCACCCGTCAGCCACAGGGTGACGACCGGGCAGTCGCACGTGGTGCCGGCCGACCTCCGCACCCCGTCGCGCACCTCGATGAACTCGCCGTCGAAGTCGTCGGACTCGAAGCCGCCGTCCGGGACCTCGCGGAGTCCGTCGAGGTACTCGTACTGCTCGGCCTGGAGTCGGTCGGCCCACTCCGCTCCCGAGTAGGCGGGGAGCGCGCTGTACGGCTGCGCCCGACCGTAGGAACCGTCGGCCTGCTCCGGCTCCGTCCCCCCGGAACATCCGGCGAACACCGAGACCGTGAGCACGAGGGCGGCCACGGCTGACGCTCGTGGCCGGCCGGACGGCCGGCCGACCCGCAGCGAGCCCGCACGACGCCGGCTCACCACCCTGCGCCACCCCACCAGCAGCATCCGCACACGGTACCGACCGGGTGGGGACTCAGCCGGATGCGGCCGCACGGAGGGCAGGCCCCACCTGCTCGTAGATGGCATCGGCCACCAGGGAGGCGCCCTCCTCGTTGAAATGGAAGTCGAAGTAGAGCGGTCGGGGGACGCCGACGAACGTGTCACCGAGGTCGACGATGCGCGGGTCCAGTCCGGCGCGTGCGGTCGCGACCATCCGGCGCAGGTCGTCGTCGCCCTCCTCCACGGCCTCACCCTCCACCGGCGGCCGGGACACGCGCATCGGCTCCCAGAACCAGAAGGCGCGCACGTCGTACCGGTCAGCCAGGTCGGCTCCCATCGGGATCGTCCGGTTGAGTCGTTCCGCAGTGAGCCGACCGATGCCCTCGGGGCCGAGTTGCGGCACCGTCACGGGCGGCCGCAGCTGGACTCCGGGAGGGTTCGGCGGCTGGGTGGCGTCGCCACGGGTGGACTGTCGAACCGTCGCCACGATCGGCTCGGACGACATGAAGCCGGCAGTCATCGTGTCGATCGGCCAGTTGCGGTCGCCCATTCGCTGCTCGTCGAGCCACTTGGCGGCGTTCAGGTCGGTCACGCCGGTGTAGAACACCGCGACGTCGGGCGCCTCGCGGTTGACGAGGTCCCATGCGAAGTGGTTGGCCTGCGCCCAGTGCTGGGTGCCCGGCATCGCCCGATTGACCACGTCGACGGCGATTCCGTCGCGCCAGGCGCGCTGGGCGAGTTGCGATGCCACGGTGAAGTCGTCGCGCTGTCCGACTCCCATCCCGGTGGCGGAGCCGTAGAACCACAGGGTCACTCGGCGGCAGTCGCACGGTGGTGGCCTCCAGGTCGTGCGCCCCCCGTCCTGCAGGGTCATGTAGGTCGTGGTGCCGTCCTTGATCTTGGTGAACCCCGCCTCCCGGAAGTGGTCGAGCCACATCGACGAGTACTGCATGTCGCCGGCGTAGCGCTGCCACCAGTCGGCATCGGCGTAGGCGGGCGGGTTGGGTGTGGTCGTCATGGTGACCGCCGCCGGGTCGGGAGGGGCCACCGGTGCGGGAGCGGTGGTCGCCGTGGTGGGTGCCGGGCCGGGCGGTGGTGCCGCCACCGGTGGGGCCGGGTCGTCGGCCCGCGTGACGAGCACTCCTGCGAGGACGACGACGGCGGTGGCCGCCCCGACGATCGCAGCGGTGCGCGGCCACGAACCTGCTCGTCGCTCCGTGACCTCGGGACTCCAGGGTCGGTCGGGTGTGTGGCTGCTGCGGACGATCCCGCTCCACCCGCTCCGGTCGCCCCGTCGCCGCCACCGCCCCGGGATGAGCGCCCTGACTGCGGCCGGGAGGACGATCACGAACAGGCCGAGCGCCCCGAACAGCACGGCGCTGAGCCACCCGGCGACGAGTCGGCCGATCGTGTGGGGGAGGTCGGGCCACCGGGTCAGCACGAGGATGGTGGCGACGCCGAGCACGACGAAGAGCACGGGAAGTCGCCAGCCGAACTCGGACCGGCTCCGGAGCATTGCGAAGAGCGCGCCGACCGCCAGGGGTGCGAGGGTCACGGGCGGGGGGATCGCGACCGGCAGGCGTGGGGGTGGGGTTCCGCTGCCCCAGGCGGCGAGTACGAGTCCGGCGCCGGTCCAGAACGACAGCTGCGGTCCGGCGACCGCCCACGCTGCCACCATGCCGGCGGCGACCGGACCGAACCACCCCCAGGCCCTGTCGCCGAAGCGGCGCAGCGCCAGCACGCACACCACGACCACCGCAGCGATCGTGAGGCCAGCCAGCGAGCCAGCCACCCACACGGACCGTTGCACGGGCACGGCCCCGGCGACCACGAGCATCGCTGCGATCTGCAGCGCCGGGTGGATCCGGTGGGGGGCCGGTGGTGCCGCAACAGCGCCGACCGGTGTCCGCCGCGGGGTGTCGGCCCACGTGGGCCGGTCGTGGACGGTACCCATCAGTCACCACTCCGTGACCGGAGTGCCTCGAGGGTCGGACCGAGCGCCTCGTACATCGCCGCAGCGACCAGCCGGGCGCCGTCCTCATTGTGGTGGACGTCGTCGGAGAAGATCGGCGCCGAGCTGTCGTCGAGCGCCCCGGACAGGTCGACCACCCCGTCCGGCAGCATCTCCCTCGCCCGCTCGGCGGTCACGCGGGAGTCGTCGTCGGTCGGCATCTGTGGTTCGCCGTCGACCGGCGGCCGTGAGAACCGGGTGGGTTGCCAGAACCAGAAGGTGCGGAGTCCGTGGATCTCGGTCAGGTCGACGCTCATGCGGCGAGCCCGCTCGTAGCGGTTGACGGCGAGCTCGCCGACCTCCTCGGGAGTCCGGGGAGCCGCGGTCGGCGCCGGCTCGACGGCGACGCCCGGAGGCGCGGGCGGCTGTGCCTGGCCCCTCGACCTGTAGTCGCGGATCGCCTGGCTGATCGCCGGTGAGGCCAGGAACGTCTCGGTCAACGGTTCGATCGGCGCCTCGACGTCGGGCAGGCCCTGCTGCTCGAGCCACGATGCGCCGACGACGTCGCTCGCACCGTCGTAGAAGGCGACCAGGTCGGGAGCCTGCTCACGCGTCAGATCCCACCGGAGGCGGTTCGCCTCCTGCCAGTGCTGCTCGGCGGGGATGCCCCGGTTGGCGACCTCGAGGGCGATCCCGTCCGCCCAGGCCAGCTTGGCGAGCTCCGAGGCGATGGTGTGGTCGTCGCGCTGACCCAGACCGAACACGGTCGACGCGCCGTACAGCCACATGGTGACGGGTGTGCAGTCGCAGGGCGGCGGCGACCACGTTCGCCGGTAGCCGTCCTCGACGTTGAGGTGGGTGGAGTTGAAGTCCTGCAGCGGAGTCCCGTCGACGAGCGGGACGGCGTCGAACCACGTGGCTGCGTACTCGATGTCGCCCTGGTACTGCGCGTACCACTCGGCGTCCGCGAAGGCGGCCGGTGTCTCGGTCCGGTCCACCGGCGTTCCGCCGGGATCCGCGAGGGAGTAGGCGGAACGGACGGGCGGCGGCCGGTCGACGACGTTCCACACGGCGACCCCGGCCAGCACCAGGAGGACCGGTACCAGTGCCACGGCGATGCGGGGACGCCACCGCTGACCCGGGGACAACTCGTCGTCGGTCGGGTGCCGGAGTCCGGCCGAGCCGGGGTCCGGCCGGTGACCGAGGACCGGCCTCCACCTCCCGGCGGTCCGGGCCGCCGACCAGCGTCCGTCACCGATGGCCGGCCGCAGGAGCCACGGGACGACCAGCAGGACCGCAGCGACGACCGTGCCCACCACGGACACGACGGCCCGTCCGGTGCGCTCGAGCAGGGAGGTGGTGCCGACGCGGCGATCCGGTCGTCCCGCACCCGGCTGTTGTCCCGCACCCGGCTCGAGGGGGCTCACGCACACGACCTCCGAGTCATCCGCCGTCGTGCATCGTACCCGGACCCTCCGCACGCCCGACGTCGGGGTCCAGCCCTCCGGACTGCTGGTGTGGGCGGTTCCGGGCCGGTGCGGGGACCTGCACCGAGCCGGTCCCGACGGAGCAATCCACGGTGATCACCCGTAACATCTCCACAGTCCGCTCGGCCCTGCACCCGTGCGGTGAGGCGGTGGGAGATCCGTGCGAATCCTGGGACTGAGCTGCGACTACCACGACTCCGCGGCCGCCCTGGTGGTCGACGGGGCGGTGGTCGCTGCGGCCGAGGAGGAGCGCTTCTCCAGGGTCAAGCACGACAGCGGACTCCCGTTGCAGGCCGCGGCGTCGGTCCTCGCGATCGGTGGCGTCGACGCCGACGACGTGGACGTGGTGATCCTGCACGAGAAGCCGTTGGCAGTGTTCAGCCGGGTGCTGAGCGTTCGCCAGCGCCGCGGGCCGAAGGCACTGGGAGCCTTCCGTCGCGAGATGCCCACCCTGCTCGGCCGGAACCTGATGATCAGCTACCGGGTGGACTCGATGCTGCGCGACCTCGGGGCGAGGAAGCCACCGCGGCTGCGCTACGGCGAGCACCACCTGAGTCACGCCGCCGCCGCGTTCCTGCCATCGCCGTTCCCGAACGCGGCGATCCTCACGATCGACGGCGTCGGTGAGTGGGCGACGGCCACGGTCGGCCACGGGGTGCAGCACCGGGTCGAGCTCCTCGAGGAGCAGCTGTACCCGAACTCGCTCGGCCTGCTCTACTCGCTCATCACAGAGTGGTGCGGGTTCGAGGCGAACGACGGCGAGTACAAGCTCATGGGGCTGGCTCCGTTCGGCGAACCCGCCTACGCCGACGCGCTGCGCGAGATCGTCGAGCTCGGTGACGACGGCTCGATCCAGATCGACCCGTCGGCGGTGCAGTGGTGGGGTGACAGCCCGGACCGGCTCTCGGCGCTGTCGGACCTGTTCGGCGGGCCGCCGAGGGTGCCGGGGTCGCCGATCACCCGCCGTGACCAGGACCTGGCCCGTTCGGCCCAGGAGTTCGTCGAGGACGCCGTGCTGGCGATGGCACGTCACGCCAGGTTCCTGACCGGGTCCGAGCACCTGTGCCTGGCCGGCGGGGTCGCCCTCAACTGTGTCGCCAACGGCCGGTTGCTGGAGGAGGGGCCCTTCGAGCACCTGTGGGTGCAGCCGGCGGCGGGCGATGCAGGCAGCGCCGTCGGAGCAGCGCTGTGGTACTGGCACAGCGAGTGCGGCAATCCCAGGGATCGCATCGATCCGGTGGCCCCCGACTCGGCCGCGGATGGGATGCGCGGCGCCCAGCTCGGGCCCTCGTTCGACCCTGCGGCTGTCGCGGCCTGGCTCTCGGCGGAGGGCCTGGACCACGTGCGGATCGGTGCGGAGGACGAACGCTGCCGGGTCGTCGCCGAGCGGCTCGCCGACGGGCAGGTCGTCGGATGGTTCCAGGGTCGCATGGAGTTCGGTCCCCGGGCGCTCGGCCAGCGCTCCATCCTCGCCGACCCGCGGTCACCGACCATCCAGCAGGACCTCAACCTGCGGGTCAAGGGCCGGGAGTCGTTCCGGCCGTTCGCCCCGGCGGTCCTGTGGGAACGGGCGACCGACTGGTTCGACCTCACCCAGCCGTCCCCGTACATGCTGCGCACCTGTCGGGTCGCCACCGACCGCCTGGTCCCCGTGGACCACGAGCCGGAGGATCCGGCCGAACGTGTCCGGGTGCCCCGCTCGGAGATCCCGGCCTGCACGCACGTCGACGGCACGGCCCGCGTGCAGACGGTCCACCGTGAGACGACGCCGCTGTTCCACACACTGCTCAGCGCGTTCGAGGACGTCTCCGGGTGCCCCGTCCTGTTGAACACGTCGTTCAACCGGGCCGGCGAACCGATCGTCTGCACACCCGACGACGCCCTGGTGTCGGCGCGGGCGGCGGGTCTGGATCTGCTGGTCGTCGAGGACTGCCTGATCGACGGTGAGGTCCTGCGGTGAACGTCTGTCGGAGCGTGTCGTGAGGTTCCTGGGCCACGTCTCGAGGCTCCTGTGGGAGTCGATGACGTTCTCGATCGCCACGCGTCGGTTCGTGGTGATCGCGGTGATCGCGATCGGCCTGCTGCTGGTGGCGATCACCGTGACCGCCAAGACGGTCGCCCCGCTCGCCCTCTACCCGTTCGCGTGACGTCTGCGGCGGCCGCACCCGGCCGGGGCCGACCCTCAGGTCGAGCGGGCCGCAGCGAGGGACCGCAGCTGATCCGGGTCCAGATCGGCCGGGTCGGTGCGGCTCACGAAGTCGCTGACCAGTTCGGCGAACCGGCGTGGGCGCTCGCAGTGCGGGTAGTGGCCGACGTCCTCCATGATCACGAGCTCGCTGCCCGGCATGAGGTCGGCTGCGGTGTGGGCGTGTGACACGGGGATGATCGGGTCGGCGTCACCCCAGATGATGAGCGTGGGGATGTGCGCCGCCAGGTGGAGTCGGTCCGCTGCGCTGACACGCTGGCCGCGCACGTCGACCACCGATCGGAGCGTGTGGAGGAAGGCCCGCCGGGTGGCGCCGTCGATCAGCGAGGTGTAGGAACGCCAGACCTCGACGGTCGCGGGCGACGGTCGCAGGCCGAGGTGACCGAACCAACCGGTCACGGTCTCGACCCCGGTCCGGACCACCGACTGGAAGGCCACCGGGAGCACCAGGTCGACGCCCGGTGCGGTCAGCGCCCGGAGGACGAACGCCACGTCGTCGCCCAGACCCCCGGCAGAGACCAGGACGAGCCGCTCGACACGCTCGGGGTACTGGTAGGCGAACTGCATGGCGATCCCGCCGCCGAGCGACTGGCCGACCACGGTCGCCCGGTCGTGGCCCAGCGCTGCCAGCAGGTCCCGGAGCGTCGACGCCTGCGCCCCGAGCGAGTAGTCACCACGGGGCTTGTCGGACGCGCCGTGGCCGACCAGGTCCGGTGCGACCACGCGGTGGTGGCGGGCCAGGTCGTCGATGCACCGCAGCCAGGTGTCGCTCGATCCTGCCATGCCGTGGACGAGGAGCAGTACCGGGCCGGCCTCGCCGGCGGTGCGGTACGCGACCTGCGATCCGTGCAGCTCGATGGTGTGGAGTTCACTGTCGGTCGGCACGGCGACCCCCCTCTTCGCGGGTTTCGCTGACCACGGTACCGGGCGGGTCGCCGCCTTGGAGGGTTGACCGGGACCGCTCCGTCGTCCACCCTGATCACGGGCGGCGTGGGGCGAGCTGACGGGAGGGAGCGGCGGTGCGCAGCGTGATGTTCGGGCGGTCCGGGATCGCCGTGGCGCTCGTGGGTGTGCTGCTCGCGTTCGGGGCCGCCTGCGCACCGCCACCGCCCGGACCGCCACCGACGACCGGTGCCACCTACCGGGTCGAGGTGGCAGGGGAGTTCTTCGTCCTGCGGGTCACGTCACCCTCGGTGATCGACCAGCTCGACGATGCACTCGCCACCCGGCGGCTCGGCGTGGTCGGTGGTGCGCTGCGCCGTGGCGACGGGGGATTCAACGCTCCCCACCTGTGGCACCTCGACCCATCGACCGTCTACGTGGCTGACCTCGCCATCGAGCTCTGCGACGGCCGACCGACCTCGGACCTCGACGCCGATCCCGACTACTGGATCGACACCGTCGGCTCCTACTGCCCCTGGGCCGCCCGCGTGGTGGCTCGTCTCTGACGCAGCCCCGGGCAGACCCGCTCCCGGCCGGATCCGTTCCCGGCACCCCGGCGGCACCGACCGCATCGCCCGGCTGGGGCGGACCTTCGGCGCGTCCCGACCCGTGTGCGCCCGACACCCGGGTTGCTTATGATGCAGACTGTCGGTAAACTTCACCGAGGTCCGGTCCCACGGCACCGAGCGTCGACTGCGACGGTGGCGCCGGTGGCCGACGACGACGGAGGTTCGCAGGTGACGAGAGGATCGACGGGACGGACGGGGACCCGAGAGGTCGGCTCGCCGGGTACGGGGGTGCCCTC
>CAINRS010000009.1 GCA_903852755.1 uncultured Actinomycetes bacterium
CCTGGACCAGTCCCGTGACGAAGGTGTCGTTGATCGTGCCGCCGATGGTCTTCCCCGCCTGCTTGGCGGCGTCGAGCGGGATCGTGACGTGCCCGAAGTGGGTCGACAGCGACCGGCCGGTCATCAGCGGGGAGAGCGGGTGGCTCACCGGTCGCAGCACCCTGGCGGTCGAGGCGACGAGCTCGTTCAGTGACTCGACGGCGCCGAGCGGATCGCCGAGCGCCCCGCTGGCGCCCTGGATGCCGCGTCCTGCGAGCCCCCCGACGAAGCGGACCTGGCGCCGGGTCTCGTGCTGGAAGGCGTCGAGGAACCGCTCCGCCTGGTTCAGGACCCGGACGGGCGGGGCGTCGGGCATCGGCCGCTCGGGCGCGTCGGGTTCGAGGTCGAAGAGCTCGAGCATGAGCCGGACACCGCCGACGCCGTCGGTGATCGAGTGGTGGATCTTGAGGACGATCGCGGTGCGGTCACCGTCGAGGTCCTCAGCGACGATGGTCTCCCACAGCGGTCGGGCCCGGTCGAAGCTCTGCATGGCGAGGGGCTGGGCCATGCGGAGCAGGTCCGTCAGCCCGCCCTGGCCGGGCACGCGGGCGAACCGGAGGTGGTAGTCGAGGTCGAAGTTGGGGTCGACCTCCCATCGGGGAGGAGCGATCGACATCGGGTTGGAGCGCACGCGCTCCCGGAGCCGGGGGATGCTGCGGGAGATCCGCTCGAACTCCCGTCGGATGGTGCTGCGGTCGACCCGGCCGTCGAGGACCACGACCGTCGTGATCGTGGACCGCAGCATCGGGTCCTTCTCGATGCCCCACATCAGGGCGTCGGCGTCGCTCATCCGGTCCTCGTAGAGGACCTCGGGGTGCTGGTCGGTGCTCACGGCCTCAGGTTAGGTCGCCGGCCCCGGTCGCGCCCCGGGGCGCTGCGGCTCAGTTGGAGTTCGAGCGGGGGGCCGCCGTCGTCGTCGGACGCTGGTTCTCCTCGCACTCGTAGTACGCGCTGAAGGTGTCGTTCTCGACCCGGCCGTCCAGCCAGTTGCGCTGGCGGACCGTGGCGACCGATCCGCAGCCGCTCGTCTGGCTCTGGCTGACCTGTCGGCCGGTCACGAACGGTGTGGAGTAGAGCTTCACGGTGATCGACGAGTCCGTGTAGGTCGGCCAGATCACCACGCCGTAGGGGGTGTTGTTCGTGATCTTCAGGTCGACGCTGGGGAAGTCGAGCGTCGCCTCCCGGGCGTACGGGTAGCGGCTGATGTACTTGCCGTGCGACATGTAGTCGGGGATCTCGAGGCCTCCGAAGAACGCGGCGTTGAACAGGGTGGTGGCGAACTGGCTGACGCCACCGCCGATGTCCTCCTTGAACTCGCCGTCGTAGATGACCGGACCGCTCACGTAGCCCTTCTCGACCGTGCGTCGACCCACGGTGTCGTTCACCGAGAAGGTCGCCCCGGGTGGGATCAGCGTGCCGCGCAGGGTGTCGGCGATCCGGTGGATGTTCTGCACCCGGGGCTGTCCGGCAGGGTGGTTGGTGGTGAACTCGCCGACCACCTCCTTCACCCCGAGGGTGTTGGCCCACTCGACGCCCTGGGCGGCGGTGACCGTGGTGGTGGGGAGCGTGACCTCGCGTCGGTCGGCGAGCAGCGCCTCCACGATCAAGTCGGAGGCCTCCGGGGCGCAGCACACCACCGCGTCCTCGCCGGCCACCGGCGAGGGGACACCGTCGGTCACGGTGAACCGGACTCCCGTGGGGTTGGACTGGTTGGTGGAGACGTTCTCGCCGAGCACGTTCGAGACCATCGTCGAGTCGAGGGTCAGCCGGAGCGGCCTGCCCGGACCGTCGTCGGCGATCACGACCGCGGGCCGGAAGGATGCGGCGTCGACCGTGACCCGCTCGTCGCCCACCACGAGGGTCATCTCGCCCTGGGTGATCGCGTTGGCCCGGTCGATGAGCGCCTGCACCTCGGCGTCGGTGTGCTGGGGGAGCAGCGTGGCGCGGTCCACGTCGACGGTCACGGGCTCGCCCACACGGTCCAGGGTCAGCGGGAGCGACTGCACCACCGAGTTGATCGAGATCTCCTTGCCGTTGGCACCCGGGACCAGCTCGACGGCATCCGGGGTGATCCGGATGCTCGGCTCGGTCGCCGGGACGCGCTCCTCGCCCTCGAGCACGCCGATCGTCTGGCCGAGGACGGCGGTGTCGACCGACAGCACGACGGGCTGGGTGCGGTCCGAGAAGAAGGATCCGAGCCACCGCAGGGGTGGGGTCGGGAGTGGGTCGCTGCGGCCGACGTCCCAGACCTCGTCGACGGTGGCGTCCACGTCCACCTGCATCCCGGCGTCACCGAAGGTGGTCTCGCGGTGGATCTCGGCAGCGTTGATCGTGAGGGGTGTTCCGGGAACCTCGGCGGCGAGCCGCTCGACGGTGGCCCGGAGCTCCTCACGGGTCGATCCGCCGACGGCGACACCTGCGACGGTGACGTTCCGGGCGACGGTGTCGCCGGCGAGCCGGGTGTCGATCGCCCAGACGGCGCTGATGAGGGCGATCAGCGCCACGGGCGCGGCGACGAGCGCCAGGATCACCTTCCGGGTGGTCGACACCCCGAAAATGTGCCACACGCGGCCGCCCCGTTGGTGACGGCTCCCGACCGCCGGTCTGGCAGGATGCAGTTCGACGACTGAGCCGGCGGCCGCCGTGGCCGCCCCGCCCGGAGGAGGAACCGTGCCCGTCAACCCCGATGCCGTCGGCACCACCGGTGACCCGGCCGAGACCTCGTGGACCACCCGGGACACCCTGTTGTACGCGGTCGGCGTCGGTGCCGGGCAGGACCCGCTGGACCGCTCCGAGCTGCCCTTCGTGACCGAGAACTCGATGGAGCTGACCCAGCGGGTGCTCCCGACCTTCGCCGTGGTCCTGCCCGACGTGACCGGGGCCCTCGGCGCGATCGGTTCGTTCAACCCGGTGATGCTGGTCCACGGCGAGGAGCGCATCCACCTGCACCGGGAGATCCCTCCCCGGGGCTCGGTGTCGACGGTCGCCGAGGTCACCGCCGTGTGGGACAAGGGGTCGGGAGCGGTGGTCGAGATCACCAGCCGGTCCGTCCTGGTCGACGACGGGGAGCCGCTGTTCGACGTCGTCATGTCGGCGTTCATCCGGGGTGAGGGCGGTTGGGGCGGCGACCGGGGTCCGTCGGCGGTGTCGGAGATCCCCGAGGGGTCCGACCCCGACGCGACGCTGACCTGGTCGACCCGGCCGGAGCAGGCGCTGCTCTACCGCCTGTCGGGTGACCGGAATCCGCTCCACTCGGACCCGTCGTTCGCAGCGATGGCCGGTTTCGACCGGCCGATCCTGCACGGACTGTGCACCTACGGCTTCACCGGCCGGGCCCTGCTGCGGGAGCTCTGTGACTCCGATCCGGCACGGCTCGAGTCGATGGCGGGTCGGTTCTCCTCGCCGGTGTTCCCGGGAGAGGACCTCACCGTCCAGATCTGGCGGACGGGCGAGCAGCGGGCGGCCTTCCGGACCCTCGGTGGCGACGGTCGGACGGTGCTCGACGCCGGCGTGGCCACGATCCGCGGGTAGGCGGGGGCGATCGGGGTGGAGCGGCCCCGTCACCTGCCGTTCAACGGTGACGGATCACGTCTGCGGATGGGGCTCCGTCCGCTCGATCCCGCCGAGTGGCTCGAGGTGGACGGCGACCTCGGCGAGTTCCTCGAGCACAAGCGGTCCGTGCTCGGCTCCCTGCCCGGCGAGGTCCTCGCCGTCGTGGCGGATCCCGACGGGTCGGTTCGGGACGCGTGCCAGGAGCTCCTCGACGCGCTCGTCGACCACCTGACGGTCCACCATCCGGACACCCACACCCGCTCGGGTGACCGGGTGGCCGTGCTCGACGACCCGGCCGGGGTCCCGGTGACCCCGGTGGCGCTCGCCGGTGCCGGAATGCACCCGGTCGACGCCGCCGGTCGGCTCACCCAGGAGGACTGGGCCGTCCAGGTCCGACGGCGGGGGGAGTGGGTGCTCGCAGCGGCCAGCGTGTGCTGTCCGACCCGTTGGGTCCTCACCGAGAAGATCGGTCGGTCCGTCGGAGTCGTGCACCAGCCTGTGGCCGGCTACCCGGAGCAGCTCGAGGGGGCCGTGGACCGGTTCTTCGACCGGATCACGCCCACGTCCCCACGCTGGCGGCTGAACTGGAACCTGACGGACTCGACCGACCTGTACCAACCGGGTGGCAAGTACCGGACGGAACCGGTGGACGACCTCGATCCCGGGGACGTGGAGGACCGGATCTGGCTGCGGGTCGAACGCCAGACGCTCCGGTGCCTGCCGGCCACCGGCGCCGTGGTCTTCGGCATCCGGATCCACCAGGACCCGCTCCGATCCCTGGCCGATCGGCCCGAGGTGCTCGACCGGCTGGCCCGGACGATCCGTTCGTTCCCGCCGGGGACCCTGGCGCACAAGAGCATGGGGGCGTTCGCCCCGTCCGTGCTGGAGTGGATCGACCGTGTGGTGGGGACGGGCCCCGTCGGGACCTAGAACAGCCGCAGCTCGTCGGTTGCCGCGCCCCGCAGGACGTCGTAGTCGACCTCGACCCAGCCGATGCCCCGGGACTCCGCGAGCACCCGGGCCTGCGGCTTGACGACCTGGGCGACCAGGACACCCCGGATGTCCCGGAGGAGTGGGTCGAGGCTCAGCCGCTCGAGGTACCGGCTGAGCTGCTCCACCCCGTCGATCTCCCCCCGGCGCTTCACCTCGACCGCGACGGCGACCCCGGATGCGTCACGGCACAGCAGGTCGACGGGGCCGATGTCGGTCGGGAACTCACGCCGGACCAGCGTGAGGCCGTCGGCGATGGCCTCGGGCGACTGGGCGAGGAGCGTCTGCAGGTGCGCCTCGACCCCGTCCTTCTCGAGTCCGGGGTCCACGCCGAACTCGTGGAGCTCGTCGGCGATCACCTCCAGCAGCTCGATCGTGAGGCGCTCCCCCTTGGGGTTGGTCACGATCCAGCGCTCCCCCTCGTCGAGCAGCGTGTTCGGGGCGTTCATCCAGTTCAGGGGCTTGTACGCACCGCCGTCGGCGTGGATGGCCACACACCCGTCGGCCTTGACCATGATGAGTCGCACCGCCTCCGCCAGGTGGGCCGCGAGCCGTCCTTCGTAGTCGACGGTGCAGCGGGCGACGACCAGACGCACGACCGGGACGCTAGCGGTCGCGACCGAGGACGCTCAGGACCGCAGTGACGGGATGCGCCGGGAGATGTCGGCGCAGTCCTCGCAGACCGACTCCGGCACCACACCGGTGCGCATCAGCAGGCCGAACACCTTGCACCCGAGGCAGAGTCCGAACGCTGCCTCGAGGAACGCCGCCGCTGCGAGCAGCGCGACCACGATCCGCGCCGCGGGCACCGCACCGGTCAACCAGAGGACCGAGGCGGTCGAGGAGAACGCGACGCCGACGGCCTGGGCGAAGCGCTTGGGTGGCCCGGGGACGAGCTTGTGGATCGCCTGCAGCCGGGGTGCGGCCACGCGGGTGGCGAACAGCCCGAGCGGGCTGATCCGGGGACCGGCCAGGACGCGGGCCCAGAACCCGTAGGTGAGCGGGACGAGCAGCCAGCCCCAGCCGAGGACGGCGACGCCGAGGGACATGAGGACGACCCCGGTGGCGACGGTCCGGGCCGCGGCGTCGTCGACGGGGTTGGGGAAGGCGAAGAACCCGCCCGGCCGGTCGGATGCGCTGGTGGTGGTGCTCGACTCGCTCACGCCGCCAGCGTACGTGCCGAAACCTGATCGAACAAGTCGGGTTTCGGCCCTCAGCCCTGGGCGTGCTTGCGCTGCTTCGCCGCCCGGGCCCGGTCGCCGGCGTCGAGGCTCACCTTGCGGAGCCGGATCGCCGTCGGGGTGACCTCGACGCACTCGTCCTCGCTGACGAACTCGAGGGCCTGCTCGAGCGACAACAACCGCGGGGGCGTGAGCTTCTGGGTGTTGTCCGATCCGGCGGCCCGCATGTTGGTCAGGTGCTTCTCCCGGCAGATGTTGACGTCCATGTCCTCGCGGCGGGAGTTCTCGCCCACCACCATGCCCTCGTAGACCGGGTCGCCCGGGGCGACGAACAGGCTGGCCCGCTCCTGGATCGCGACGATCGCGTACTGCGTCGCCGGTCCGCTCCGGTCGGCGACGACGGAGCCGCGCTCACGGACGCGGATCTCACCGCTCCAGGGGATCCATCCGTCGAACACGTGGTGGAGCATGCCGGTCCCCCGGGTCTCGGTGAGGAACTGGGTCCGGAAGCCGAGCAGCCCGCGGGCCGGCACGCGCTGGTCGATCCGCACCCAGCCCGTCCCGTGGTTGACCATGTCGACCAGCTGTCCGCGGCGGGTGGCCAGGAGCTGCGTCACGGCGCCGAGGTGCTCCTCGGGGACGTCGATCGTCACGTACTCCACCGGCTCGTGCAGCCGGCCGTCGATCTCGCGGGTCACCACCTGGGGCTTGCCGACGGTGAGCTCGAAGCCCTCACGCCGCATGGTCTCGATGAGCACGGCGAGTTGGAGCTCCCCGCGTGCGTGCACCTCCCAGGCGTCGGGCCGGTCGGTCGGGTGCACCCGGAGCGAGACGTTGCCGACCAGCTCGGCGTCGAGGCGACCCTGGATCTGCCGGGCGGTGAGGAGCGAGCCGTCCCGTCCGCTGACGGGGGAGGTGTTGACCCCGATGGTCATGGCCAGGCTGGGTTCGTCGACCGAGATGACCGGGAGCGGTCTCGGGTCCGCGGGGTCGGCCAGGGTCTCGCCGATCGTGACCTCGTCCAGGCCGGCGACGGCGATGATCTCGCCGGGCCCGGCGCTGTCGGCCTCGACCCGCTCGTGACTCTCGGTGACGTAGAGGACCCCGAGCTTCGCCGACTGGACGGTCCCGTCGGCCCGGCACCAGGCGACCTGCTGGTTGCGCGACACCGTGCCGTTGACGATCCGGCACAGTGCCAGTCGTCCCACGAACTGGCTGGCGTCGAGGTTCGTGACCCACGCCTGCATCGGGTGGTCGGGTTCGTGGGTCGGGGCGGGCAGGTGGTCGACCAGCAGCTCGAACAGGCAGGTGAGGTCGTCGTCGAGGTCGTCCGCATCGACGGGCCGGGTCCGGCCGGCGCGGCCGGCCCTGGCGTTCAGGTAGACGATGGGGAAGTCCAGCTGCTCGACGTCCGCGTCGAGGTCCAGGAAGAGCTCCTCGACCTCGTGGACGACCTCGTCGATCCTGGCGTCGGAACGATC